>JASHXK010000060.1 GCA_030043575.1 Terriglobales bacterium | reverse complement strand
TCGGCCACGCCTGCACGAATCTTCTCAACTGCCTGCCCGTACACGGCGGCGCCCATCCGCACGGCTTTGCGAATGATGCTCAGCTCCTCGGCGTCCTTGACCATCCGCTGCCGCATCACCAGCCCGGAGACCGGCTTCCAGCTCACCTTCCTACGCAACGACCGGCGCATGTCGTTCGCGGCCACGACGCTGGCGTAATCAGCTTCAAACCCGATCGCCAGACGCTTGCGACTACCCACGACTCTTGCCGCCGCCTCCAGCAGCGGCCCTTTGGCGATGACCACCCGCACGCCGTGTACTTCCTCGCGCGCCTGCTGCGTGTAACGCCCATCGGTGAAGAAGACGCGCCGCCCGTCGAGGAACAGCAGCAGTCCATTGCTTCCGCTATAGCCGCAGAGATAGCGCAGGTTCGCCGGCTGCGTGATTACGAAGCCGTCAAGTCCCTCGGCCTCGATCGTCTTCTGGAAAATCTTCTGACGTGACAGATGATTCATCGTTCTCTTTTCATCACGGAGGCACGGAGATTACGGAGCGTGGATTACATTTCAATTCTGACCAGCGAGGCTGTCTCATCTCATACAAGACGAATCACGTCAAGAAACTTTGTAATATCCCTCACGCCTTTCCGGGTGCTCCGTGCTTCCGTGGTGAATACATCTTAGAACTGCGTCAACTTGATCGAATCCGACGTCTGCTTACTCGCCCGATACACATAGTGACGGCTGGGCTGATGCGCCACTGCATCCACGCGCACGTAGTAGGTTCCTTGGCCCGGATTCGAGCCGAACGGGATCACCGGGCTGGTGCTCTGCGCGGCAAGTTTGAAGTGCTGATAGCCAAGCGCCGTCGCGCGTCCAATCTCATTGACCGCGACAATGACCACCGTCAAGTCGAAGTCAACACCGGTCTGGTTCGTCACCACCGCCGAGCCGGAAATGCTGTTCCCGTGCACCGCAGGAGGCTCCTTCCAGTCCACCTCCAGACCGGCGATCACATGGATGACGAGATCACGTTGCGCGTGCAACGTGGGAATGCTCTGGTCGGAAGCTCCGATGGTGAAGTGGTAGTCGCCTGGCGCCGTAGGTACACCGCTAATCTTGCCGGTGTGCGGATGCAGCTTCAGCCCGGGCGCCATCTCGCCTTGCAGCAGATGCCATGTGTAGGGCGACGTTCCGCCGGTCGCCTGCAGCGGCAAGGTGTAACCCTGGCCCACAATCATCCCCTGCGAAGGCAGCGGCTGGATCTGAAGATCCTGACTGCGGGCAAATCCAGTCGCGAGAAACAGAACCAACCAGAGCAGGCGAATACGCATGTGAAAGATTATAGAGGTCGCAGGAGGGAGCCCGAGGCGTTGGATAGCCTGGGCTGGCTTATAGCTCACGGCTTGGGGTCATGCCTCGAAGCTCATCGCTCTTTCAACCCTCTCCCTGTGCCATGCCTCACTTACTAAAATTCCACACAGCGTATATGATCGCTTGTTCAACCGAATCGCGAAGAGCGACCTATGTCTTCCAACCCCAAAATTCGAGTGCTTGTTGCCAAGCCGGGCCTTGACGGCCATGATCGCGGCGCCAAAGTCATTGCCCGCGCGCTGCGCGATGCCGGCATGGAAGTGATCTATACTGGCCTGCGCCAGACCCCTGAGATGGTCGTCACCGCTTCCTTACAGGAGGATGTCGACGTCATCGGCCTCAGCATTCTCTCCGGCGCGCACAATGCTATCGTGCCGCGGGTGATGGAGCTGCTCAAGCAGAACCACATGGACGATGTACTGGTGCTGGTCGGCGGCATCATCCCCGATCAGGATGTCGAGGCGCTGAAGAAAGGTGGCGTAGCCGCGGTGTTCCAGCCCGGCACGCCCATGGATTCCATCATCGAATTCATCCGCGCCAACGTGAAGTCACGCGGGGTCACCGCGAGTTAGCGGTTTCGTAACTCGTGACCGGCCTGGCGACTGATGGCTTCGCTACATTTGACAATCGGACCTTTGTTAGTTGCTAATGGCTAATTGCCTTGGCCCGAGGTAGTTATGCGTATTCGAATTTTCTGCGTTTCGTTCTTGCTGTTGTCCTCCATTCTCTCGATCGCCCAGACTTCCGGCTCTTCCCAGGCTTCCGAGATCCCCAAGGAAATCCCCAGCCTGGACCTCGCCGCAATCGACAAGACCGCGGATCCCTGTGTGGACTTCTATCAGTACTCTTGCGGCAACTGGATGAAGAACAATCCCATCCCGGCGGACAAGCCCGCCTGGGGACGCTTTTACGGATTGCGCGAGCGTAATCTCTTTGTGCTGCGCGAGATCCTCGATCAGGTGCAGACGCCCGGTACCCGCACTCCAATTCAGGAGAAGGTTGGCGACTACTACGCCGCCTGTATGGATGAGAGCGCGATTGAGAAGCTCGGCACCCAGCCACTCGCGCCTACCATGAAGGCTATCGAGGCGTTGAACAGTAAGCAGCAACTTATCCCACAAGTGAGCGCCATGCAGCGCGACGGCATCCGCGTGCTCTTTAGTTTTGGACAAATGCCCGACATGCATGACTCGCGCCAAACCATCGCCAATCTCGACCAGGGCGGCCTCACGCTGCCCGATCGCGATTACTACATCAAGGACGACGCCAAGTCCGTTGAAACGCGACAAAAATATCTCGAACACATGCAGAAGATGTTTGAGCTCGCGGGTGATAAGCCTGACGTTGCTGCCGCCGAAGCCAAGGCCGTGCTCGCGATCGAGACCGCTCTCGCCAAAGCTTCCATGGATCGCACCGTCCGCCGCGATCCCCACACCCGCGATCACTTGATGTCGGTCACGGAGATTGCCGAGAGCGCGCCAAATTTCCGGCTCACGGAATTTTTCGCCGATAGCGGCGCGTCTAGGTTCACCAGCCTGAATGTCAGCAATCCCGACTTCTTCAAGGCAGTGAACGATCAGATCAGCGCAACTTCTCTCGATGATTGGAAAGTCTACCTCCGCTGGCGCACGCTCGACACCTACGCTCCGACCCTGACCAAGGCCTTCGTTGATGAGGATTTCCAATTCGACGGCGCATACCTTTCGGGTCAGAAAGAGATCGAGGTACGCTGGAAGCGCTGCGTCAAGTCCACCGACCAGAATCTTGGCATGGCGCTGGGACAACTTTACGTCGACAAGGTCTTTGGTCCGGCAGGCAAAGAGCGCACCCTGAAGATGGTGCACGCGATCGAGGCATCCATGCATCAGGACATCGGCGAGCTGACTTGGATGTCCGACGCTACCAAGCAAAAGGCATATGAGAAGCTGAACGCGGTCGTCAACAACATTGGTTATCCCGACAAGTGGCGCGACTACAGCGCCGTCGTCGTCACGCGCGAAGACTACGCTGGCAACGTGACTCGAGCCGCCGCTTTTGAGGTTCAGCGGCAGCGCAATAAAATCTCCAAGCCGACGGATCGCAAAGACTGGGGCATGACGCCGCCCACCGTGAACGCATACTACCGCTCGGAGATGAATGACATCAATTTCCCCGCCGGCATTTTGCAGCCGCCATTCTACGGCCAGAACATGGATGACGCCGTGAACTATGGCGCCATTGGCGTCGTCATCGGGCATGAGCTCACGCATGGCTTCGACGATCAGGGCCGTAAGTTCGACGCCGACGGCAACCTGAAGGACTGGTGGACGGCCGATGATACAAAGGCTTTTGAACAGCGCGCCGATTGCCTGGCGGACGAATACTCCGGCTTCGTTGCGGTGAAGGACGACAAAGGCGAAGTAAAGCTCAACGGCAAGCTTACGCTTGGCGAGAATACTGCCGACAACGGCGGTCTCAAGCTGGCTTACATGGCGCTGATAAACATCATCGGCAACACACCCGTGAAACCAATCGACGGCTATACGCCGCAGCAGCGCTTCTTCCTCGCCTACGGACAGGTCTGGTGCGAGAACGTGACCGATCAGCAGGCGCGGAAGTGGGCCATCACCGATCCGCACTCGCCTGGCCGCTGGCGCGTGAACGGCGTGCTGCAGAACTCGGCTGCCTTCCAGGAAGCCTTCGGTTGCAAAGCCGGCCAGCCCATGGTGCGCGAGAACGCCTGCCGAGTGTGGTAAGGCAGTGGTTAGCGGACTGCAAGGACCGGGGTATTTTGTCTGTCATCCCGAGCGGAGCGTCCGCCAGTCTTTCCCGGGCCCGCCTTGCAGGACGGGTGGACGCGAAGTCGAGGGACCTGCTTTGCCTTTACCAAGCTAGCCCACTTGCAGCGATGCGGCAGCTAACTCGTAAACTACTCTGAATGACCGCCGGCTCTGCGCCAACTGATCTGCCTGCCGATTCCCGTCTCTCGGTCATCCTTTCTTACGCCGTCTTGCTGGCAGGAATTGGCGCCGGCATCGCCTCCGCCTACATTGTCATTACGACATACTCACCGCTGCCTCATTGGGATGAGTGGGCGCTTTTCGATCACCTTGCCACCGGACCGGTGTCGCTGGCATGGCTGTGGGCGCAGCACAACGAACATCGCATCCTCGTCCCTAAACTCTTTTTCTTAATTGACGCCTATCTCTTCCACGGCACGCAAGCGTTTCTTCTGACGAGCGTTTTCCTCGTCCAACTGCTGCAAACAGCGCTTCTCAGCTTCAGCCTGTGGAGGCTTGGCGGAATGCGCGGCTCGGCGTGGCGAGCCGGTACGGGCCTCATCGCGTACTGCATTCTCTGTCCCACGCAACAGGAGAACCTGATCTGGGGATTTCAACTGCAATTCGTCATACCGGCGGCAATGGCGACTTTGGCAAGCCTGACGCTCCTGCTGTATTACAGAAAACCGCACCCGTCGCTACTGGCGCTATCAATCCTCGCAGCGACGATCGCGACCTGGTCACTGGCCAATGGAATGCTGCTCTGGCCGATATTACTGCTGGCGGCGCTGCTGCTCGGCATGCGGCGTTCCATCTTGCTTGTGATCACTCTCTTCGCGGCGGCGAACATTGCGCTGTATCTCTATCACTACAACCGCCCTGGCCCACCCGCCGAGTTTCCCGGCGTCGTTCTTGCTGCTGATAGGACGCTCCACTACGTCGCTGTCTATTTCGGCAGCACGTTCATTCGTCACTCCAGCGGCTGGATCGCGCTTTTCATCGGAACCATTGGCGTTTGCGCAGCACTGGCCGTCATCATTCGCATACTCCCACAACGTGGAACAGGCTCGCTTCTGCTATTACAGCTTTCGCTGCTGATGCTGCTGTGTATCGCAACGGCGGCGATCACCGCTTCCGGCCGCCTGCATCTTGGGCTGGAGCAAGCCACCGCCTCGCGCTACCAGACCTTCGCGCTGCTGTTCTGGTGCAGCCTCGGGCTGTCGGTACTGTTTTCTTTGCAACGGCGCGGAGGGCCCCGTTCCAGCGCTTCTTTTGCGCCAGGACGGGACAGTTTACACGATGACCAGCAGATTAACCCCGCGAAGTTGAATGCCTTCTGCGCATTCCTGCTGGTGCTGATGCTCGGCTTCGCCACCCAAGTTCGGCTGCCACTGATCGACGCGCAGTGGCGGCAGCTGCGGCTGAAGCGAATCTCGCTATCCCTGCTGACCGGTGTGCATGATCCAGCTGTTCTGGCCGACGCCTATCCCGATCCACAAGCCGTCCTGCGAGCCGCCCGTTACATGCAGGAACACCGCCTCTCGATCTTCGCCCGCGGCCTCTACACCCAACTCGGGCGGCCTTTTAACGATGCCTATCGCGTGCGGCCTGCCGCCGATTGCTCGGGATACATTTCCTCGACGCAGATCCTCCCTGCTGCCGATGGTGAAGGCTTGCGTATCACCGGTTATGGTTGGGACAAGCTGTCGAATCGTCCGGCGAGAGACATCGTCGCCGTTACCAACGACCGGATCATCGGCTACGGATTGAGCGTCTCGATTCTCCAGGATTCATCCGCCGGACCGGATTCCGATCCCGCCCGCTTCGGCTGGATCGCTTACGTTCGCCACATGCCACATTCCGGCGGCATTCAGATCTACGCCGTGGTCGGCAGGAAGTCCGACGACGTCTGTCTGCTGGCCGAAGCCACATCGTAGCTACAAACGCTGTAGCCGAGACTTGAATCCGGGGCAGCCGATCGCCAGTGGTCGAAGCTCCTTAACCTCCGATCCCTGGTCCCGGCGCTGCTTCCCGCATCTGACTTGCTAACTGACAACCGACAACCGGCACTGACAACTGATTTATATTGTTCTGTGGCCCAGTGAAATCCTTCCGTTCTCACTTCCATCTCATCCTGCTGGCATTCGCGGTGCTATTGCTTGTGTTTGGCGCCGCGTGTAAGCGCCAGAGCATGGCGCATCACGAGTACATGTACGTCTCGGCGCCGGAAACGAGCCTGCGCGATCGCGTGGCCACCATGTACAACAAGATGGGCACGGTGCACAACGGCGATCGGGTCGAAGTGCTGGAGAGGCAGCGGCGATTTGTGCGCGTCCGCACCGACGGCGGGCAGGAAGGCTGGATCGAGGAGCGCAGCCTGGTGCCGCAAGAGATCTACGACGGCTTTCAGAAGCTGGCTCAGGACAACGCCGATACGCCGGTCCAGGCCAAGGGAACGACGCGCGCCGAGCTCAACATGCACGTCGAGCCCTCGCGCGACGCCGATCATCTTTATCAGCTCAAGGACGGCGAGAAGGTCGATGTGCTGAGGCGTGCGACGGCAGAGAAGAACGCGGCCAAGCCTAAGACGGCGCCTGCGCCGTCAGCCGCGAAGAACAGCACTCAAAAAGCAGGGGCTGCTACCAAGACTGCCGGTACGCAACCAGCGACGCCGGCCAAGACGGCAGCGCAGAACCCTGCACTGGCGGTGCCGCCAGCAACTTCCACAACCGGCCCCGGCGAATCCTCCGCCGGCAAGGAACAACCACCTCCTCCTAAGCCGGTTATGGAGGATTGGTATCTGGTGCGCACGTCGTCCGGACACGCGGGCTGGGTGCTTCTACGCATGGTCGATCTCGACGTTCCTCTCGACATTGCGCAGTACGCCGAAGGCCAGCGGATCATTGGGTATTTCATCCTCAACAACGTCGATGAGGACGGCAAGCCGCAGCCACAATATCTGGTCCTGCTGAACGAGCCGAAGGACGGGCTGCCCTACGACTACAACCAGATTCGCGTCTTCACCCGCAATCGCGCGAAGCATCGTTATGAGACGGCCTATCGTGAGCACAATCTCGAAGGCTATCTACCGGTCAAAGTCGGGCATCAGGATTTTGGCGGCAAGGAAGGCGACCTGCCAACCTTCACCATCCGCCAGAAGATCGATAGCGGACAGGTTGTAGAAGAGACCTACAAGCTGAATGGACCCATCGTGCGCCGCGTACTCTCGCCGGACGAAGAAGCGGCGGAGAAAGCAAAGCACGAAGCCGCTCTTGCCGCGCGTATGAAGGAACTCTCGGCCAAGCACGCCGGCCAGCCCAGCCACAAACACAAACAACAACATTAAGCCTGCTTGGTAGAGCCGGCCTTCAGGCCGGCGTTGACCGTCTGCCATCGAGAAAGGGCTGCGCCGCACTACCAAAGCTTTATTTGTTATAGAACTCCGCAATCGCGCTGACCACGCGTTGCTGCTCATCCTCACGCAGTTCAGGGAACATCGGCAACGCCAGCACTTCCTTCGCGGCGCGCTCCGACTCCGGCAGGTCGCCGGCCCGATATCCAAGGTAAGCAAAACACTTCTGCAGATGCAGCGGCACGGGATAGTAGACTTCGCTGCCGATACCCTTTGCGGTCAGCCAACGTTGCAGCTCATCTCGCCGCCAGGCACGAATCACAAACTGGTGATAAATATGGTGCGCATCGGGCGATGTCGCCAGCAATACGGTCGGGGTTTGCTCGCTCACTGCCGTCGCTTCCGGCTGGACCAGTCCAGCAGCCCCAAACAGTCCGTAGTAGCGACAGGCTGCGATCCGCCGCTTCTGATTCCAGTCGTCGAGATGCCTTAGCTTCACGCGCAGCACCGCTGCCTGAATCGCATCCAGCCGGCTGTTCCACCCGATCTCTTCGTGGTAATAACGCTCACGGCTGCCATGATTGCGCAACCGGCGGACGTGATCGGCCAGCTCTTCATCGTTGGTCGTGACACAACCGCCATCGCCGTACGCGCTGAGATTCTTTGTCGGATAAAAGCTGAACCCTGCTGCCTTGCCCAGCGCTCCAGCTTTCGTTCCTTTCCAGGCCGCACCGAACGCCTGCGCTGCGTCCGCGACAATGACTACGCCGTACTGCTCGCTAAGCTGGCGGAAGCAATCCATGTCAGCGCACTGCCCATACAAATGCACCGGCATGACCGCGCGCATGTTCTGGCCGCGGCCGCGCTTCAACGCGTTCTCAACTTTAGCGGGATCGAGGTTCAGAGTCGCGGGATCGATATCAGCCAGGACAGGCGTCGCACCACAGCGAACGATGGAACTCACTGAAGCAAAAAAACTGAATGGCGTTGTGATAACGCTGGTATTCGCCTCGACTCGGCAAGCCTGAAGCGCGAGCCACAGCGCGTCCGTTCCCGAGGCACAGCCCACACTGGCGCGCACACCCAGAAACTCGGCTGACTCCCGCTCAAATCCTGCGAGCTCTTCACCGCCGATAAAGTGCTGGGTAGTAAGCACGCGCTCGATCACTTCGGCAACCTCGTCCTTGATGCTCGCGTACTGCCGCTTCAAGTCGAGCATCGGGACGGGTGCGCTGATCCCGGCATCGCGCGCTTGGACAGCAGAATCCTCGACCGCTTTCGGTGTCATAGTGAAACATCAATTCTACCGCCGATGAGCAGGGTTATCGTCCCACGAACATCATGTAGTGGCTCGAGGCGGCCATGAAAAACAGCATGGGAAATGATAGCCAGAAGTTCAACCGCGCGCTGAGAAAGGTCAATCTTGCGGCCTTGGCCGCTTGTGCAGGCATTGCAGCGCCCTTGGCAACGCTTTCCTCAGTCCAGCGGATGATTTTCTTCTGCATGCGCCAGACAACGCCCCACACATTCAGCAGCATGAACCAACCTATGCCGCCTCCAATCCCGATCGCCAGGGTGCGGTTGCTCTCCCATCCCTGTTCGTTCAGCGCGAGAAAAACATAGGCTGCGCCGAGGATAACCACGGTCATGATGACGCCGAACACGGCACCCTTGCGCAGCGCCTCGGCGGGAGACATCAGTAAGCCCATCTCCACCGCAAAAGCGATGGTCCAGACCAGCACGAAGCTGCCGATAACGCGGCCGGCCGAGGCCGTCTCCCCCGCAGCTAACACGCTCTGCGCATCCACGGCGACAATCTGGTTCCAGTAAGCGAAGCCGGCCAGCACGGTTACCAGAGCGCTCCACCGGAACCACCACATGGCCCTCGGCATAAGTTTCGGAATGACAATCCCGCGCTGCTGAGGATCGAGTTCCTGGAGAAACGGCATGTTAACAAGGTTGAAAAAATAGAGCAGCCCTATCCAGAGGATGCCGGCCACGAAGTGTATCCAGCGCAGTACGATCAGGACAGCCTGTTCGCCTCCGGGAAGGCTGATTTGCGGTGCAGCCAGAAGGACCGTGCCGAGGGTGGTCATTTTCAGTCTCCAATTAAACAGTGTGCTTTCCGCTTAAACTGGCATCTCAGTAAATGGGCGAATTCTACATCACAGCCCTCTGTGCTTGCGGCAGTTGAATTCGTCCGCCGGGCTGTCTTATCGTAAAGTGAGTCACTTTATACTGCTGTGCCGTTCCGATTCGGAACAGGCAACGGCAGACGACCATTCTCGACAGACCCTCGGTTCGTGTGGGGCCGCGGCCGTGGGCTGTGCTGTTTTTTTTGCGGTTGGCGGGGAGGACCTATGGAAAGCAAGCCAGCACAGAACATTCAGGACTCATTCCTGAACACTGCCCGCAAAGACAAATCCGTTATCACAATCTATCTCCTCAGCGGGGTGAAGCTGACGGGCAGAATTCGCTCGTTCGATAAATACTCGGTAGTGTTGGAGACCAACAACCAGGAACAGCTGATCTTCAAGCACGCGATTTCTACGGTGGTTATGTCACGCGTCGTGCACCCCGAACGCCATGCCGATTCGCGGCCGATTGTGCCATCGTCGGCAGTTGCCGAGAGCGTGGTGGCGCCAGCCGTTGAGGATTAGCTTTCGTGCGCGTACGGCCAGGAGAATCAGGTGCGGCTGCCAGCTCCTGGCACGCCAGCCGGCAACAATCTGAGCGGGCGTTCCTGGTGGGCGTGGAATTCGCGTCCCACTCCGGCTCAAGAACTGTCTCGTTGCGATCCACAGAGGCGGTCGCGGTCGAGGAGCTTCTGTCCCGCCCGGCTCCTCGCGGGGGTGTCCCGCCGGTTGCGCGGGCGGCGCGTGACGCGGCATCGGCCCGCCTTCTTGCTGATCTCGAACACCAGGAGTTCACCCCGGAAGAGTCTCTGGCCGAGTTGCGCGAGCTTGCCACCAGTGCTGGAGCCGGCATCGCTGGGGAAATGCTTCAGCGCCGCCCGAAGCCGGACCCGGCAACTCTCATCGGCAGCGGGAAGGTCGAAGAACTTAAGGGCGCGGTCGCGTCCACCGCGCCCGAGCTGGTCATCTTCGATCATGAATTGACGCCCTCGCAGCAGCGCAACCTGGAACGCGAACTCGATGTTCGTGTCATCGACCGCACCCAGCTCATCCTCGATATCTTCGCGCGCCATGCCCGAACGCGGGAAGGTCAGATGCAGGTAGAACTGGCGCAGCTTCAGTATCTGCTACCACGATTAGCTGGTCGCGGCGTCGAGATGTCGCAGCTTGGTGGCGGCATCGGCACCAGAGGTCCCGGCGAAACTCAACTGGAAACCGACCGCCGCAAAATCTATCGCCGCATCCGTCATGTTCAGCAGCAATTGGAGAATGTCCGGCGCATCCGCGGACAACAGCGCCGCAGGCGCGAGTCGGCGCCCATCGCAACCGTGGCGCTGGTCGGCTACACCAACGCCGGCAAGTCGACGCTCTTCAATGCGCTGACTAAGGCTGATGTTCTGGAAAGCGCTCGCATGTTCGCGACGCTCGACCCCACCTTGCGGCACATCCAGCTGCCTTCCAAGCGCGAAGTGGTGTTGTCTGACACTGTGGGATTCATCCGCAACCTTCCGCATACTCTGGTTTCTGCTTTTCGCGCGACTTTGGAAGAGGTGCAGCGAGCCTCGCTACTCTTGCATATAGCTGATGTCACCAGCCCTACCGCCGGCGATCAGCAAATACAAGTGGAAGCGGTCCTGAGCGAGCTGGAGGTGCAGGATAAGCCGCGTCTTTATGTGATGAACAAGGTCGACCTGCTGTCGGAAAAAAAGCGGGAGAGTCTTCGCGACTCGGACAACGTGGTACACGTTTCCGCCACTACCGGCCTCGGACTGGACAAGCTGCTGGAAGCGATCGACGCCCGAATTGAAGAGGATCCGATCCAACGAGTCCGGCTGCACGTGCCCCAGTCGGAAGGAAAAGTTCTGGCGACACTCGATGCCAGGTCAGTCGTCCTGTCACGTCATTATCGCGATGGGTTCGTGGACCTTGAGGTCCGGGCGCCGGAATCGGTGCTTCGCAGGATGAAGAACTTCGTCGAGAAGTAACTGCGAACAATGATGGAATGGGGGGTTGTTAAATCACTCTGAGGCCGGCGTCCGCCTGCTCGTGGGCGTGATAGCTGGAGCGGACCAGCGGACCGGACTCGACATGCCGGAATCCCATCTTCAGCGACTCTTCCTTCAAAAAGCGGAATTCCCCAGGCGGATAGAGCCGCGCGACTGGCAGATGGTCCTTGGATGGCCGCAGATACTGGCCGATGGTGAGGATGTCGACCTTACGATCTGCGAGACCCCGAAAAACCTCTAATAACTCGTCCGTGCTTTCGCCCAACCCCACCATTACTCCTGTTTTGGTTGGGATTGCTGGATTCATTTCCTTGGCACGTTCCAGCAGGCGGAGAGTTCGCTCATAGCGGGCGCCAGAGCGGGCAACCCGATACAAACGCGGCACCGTTTCTGTGTTGTGATTCAGAATGTCGGGTTCGGCGTCCATCACAATGCGCAGCGGCTCTTCGAACCCTTGAAAATCGGGGATCAGCACTTCCACTCGGCACTCGGGAACGCGCCGGCGAATCTCGCGGATGGTCGCGGCAAAGACGCGGGCGCCACCGACGTTGTCGTCATCGCGATTCACGCTGGTCACCACGGCAAACTTCAACGCCAGTCTCTCGACAGCTTCCGCGACACGGCGAGGCTCATCGAAGTCGATCGGCTGAGGACGCCCTTTGGGCACGGCACAGAAGCCGCAGCGCCGCGTGCACAAGTTGCCCAGCAGCATGAAGGTCGCGGTCCGGTGGCTCCAGCATTCGCCGATGTTGGGACAGTGTGCCGACTCGCACACCGTATGCAGCTCCAGCTTGCGCGCCAGCGTCTTCAGATTATGGTAATTCTCGCCCACGGGCGCACGCGCCTTCAGCCACTCCGGTTTGGGAGCCGGCTGGCGCGGGCCGATGTCGATCTGGATCAGTTCAGCGGCAGTTGCCATGCGGTATTTCTATTGTATCGCGATGCTATTAAGACGCCGGGCGGTCCCAACTGCGTTTAGAATGCAGCGAGCCCAATTTCTGCTGCGCCCGGCATCCCTTTCTATACTCTGGGCTTCCATCAAGTTGCAGCGGCCAGTAAGAGGAAACGCTCTGATGAGAAAGTCTGCGATTGTCCTTCTTGCGCTCGTCCTTCTTTGGAGCGCCTGCTCATCCACCAACAACCCAGAGAACAAACCAAGCCAGGCCACGCCGAAGCAGTCTGAGTACGAGAGCGGACGGGTAGCATTTCAAAAGATGTACCTCGCGGCTCGGGAGTGGGCGTCCGACGCCACTCCGTTCCGTCTGCAATCGCGCTTTACCGCCGACGCTCCCACTTCCGAGGGCAAGGCCGGCGTTTGGCGTGCATCCTTCGCTTCGCCGGCAAGAAACTCGTTGAAGACGTTCGTGTGGTCGGGGCTGGTGGGGCCGGACGCGCCGGAGCCGGGAATCAGTTTTTCCGCCGAAGACAGTTGGAGCCCGTCCAATACTTCAACTCGTGTGTTCAATTTCGGATTTCTCGAGATCGATAGCGACAAAGCTTATGAAGTCGCGCAGAAGAACGGCGGACAGAAGCTGACCGCAAAGAATCCCAAGCAACCTATTTTCTTTTTATTGGATTGGGATGGAGCGAAAAGCCAACTCGTCTGGCACGTGATTTACGGGGATAGCCAGGATGACGCGAAGTTGCGAATCGCCGTCAACGCCTCGACGGGCGAATTTCTGCGACAGGAGAAGTGAAAGTTCCCGAGCTCGACTGGTTCTCTGCGGCACTGTGGCGAAGCTGGTGGACTAATCAATTACTTAGCCGGATTCCATCCCGCCCACACCGGAATGCCCTTGTCATCGCGCAAGGTGACGGTGTTCGTGCCCACGATGATCTCGCGCGCCAGAATCTGCTCCTCAGGAACGTTGATGGCCTTCGCACCCGTTACCTGCACCTGGTTGCCTACGGCGAACGAGGTATCCATCTCTTTCAGAAAGGAGGCCGGCGCCACACGCACTAGAGCAGTCCCGGTGTCGGTCTTCACTACGAGATAAATTCCTTCGTAGGTCCCGGGCAGTTCGCGAATCTCAGCGACTACGCCCTTGATCTTTATTTCGTTTGCGACATCATACTTCGGCCCGGTGTCTTTGACTTTTTGCGCGAGTCCGCTCGATACCGCCAGCAACAGTGCGCCAGCCATTAAAGCAATTTTCGACCATGATCGGCTTCTCATTGTCGGTGCTCCTTCAGGCAGGAAATTTCGTTGCACGAAAGTGCGGCTTCGCGAATCTCTTGCCTATCCCAACCGCCCTTGCAGCCGCTGGCGAGCAGCATCTGTCAACCCAGCGTTATAACGAGCTGCGTGTTCACTTGCTGGGCAGTGGGTTTGACGCCATCTTGCTCCCAAACTGCTTCTATCTCAAGCTCAAACGTAATCCGGCGCAACCCAAGGTGCAGTGAGGGAGCTCACACCCGGGCGTGACGGACGCGCGACCCCGCAGGCCTGACCGAAGAATTCATGGAAGACCGGTTGTAGCCGCCAAGGTGGAATCTTGGTTGCGATATAGCGCTTTCGTGTCATAATCATGGCACGCCCCAGAGTTAAGGTTCGAGGATTCCGTGCGCTCTTCGTTTCCTTCGCGATTTCTGTCCCGGCTGAAGATCATCGGGCTGAAGTACGAGGATGTTCGCGTAGAGCACGTTTTGGCCCTCTCGCGGCTATTCGTGGCACTTACGTCGTTAGGGGCTTGGTTGTTTCACCTTGGAGTTACGACCAGTCACTATCGAGTTGGCTTGGTCTTGCTATTAGGCTATCTCGTCACCAGCGTGGCATTGCTGGTACGGCTTCAGTGGCACAGCGAGCCCGGCCATGGCTTCGTCGTCGCCACGCAGGTGAATGACATCGCGTGGCCGGCTCTGCTGTGCTTGTTTGTGGAAGTCCCGAACAGCACGTTTTTTATACTCTTTCTTTTTGCCATGATCGCGGCGGCTTTCCGATGGGGTTTCGTGGAGACGATGGCCACTGCGCTGATCAGCGCAGCCGTGTTGCTTTTTCACGCGGCGACGGTGGCCTATGGACCACCGGCGGTGCGCGAGCTGTTCCTGGCGTCGGCTGAGCCGGCACGGCTGGTCATCCGCTGCGCCTTCCTGTTGGTGGCAGGCTGCTTGCTCGGATTGCTGGCTGAAACGGAAAAGCAGCTGCGCGCAGAGATTGCGCTGACGAATCACCTGCTCTCTTTGGCTCGCGTTGGCAGCCGCTTTGCCTCGGTGCTGCAAAACGTTCTTGCTGAGCTGGGCCGGGCCTTCCACGGTACGGCGGTCTATGAGGTGTCAGCGCAAAGCAGCACCGGGCGCGCCTTCAAATGGGAGATTCCATCCCTGGCCCAGCCGGCCATTCATCTCCGGGAGTTGGCCCCCGCCGATAAGAACTGGGAGCTGCTGTCTGACTATCCCCATGCATTTTTCATGCGACGGATTCCTCCCAACGGCGCCTGCTCCATCACCGCGCTGGACGAAGAAGGACGCCGCTTGCGGACTGCGCAGACCATGAATCTGGAGATGCCACTGCCCGGAGCCGACTCGCTCCTGGTGGTCAGCCATGAGATGGGGCGGGACTGGAGCGGACGGCTGGTGCTGATCAATGCTCAACTGGGCCGGCAACACGAACATGAGTTGCGCTTTGCGCAAAACGTGATGCGGCAGCTGGCCCCGGTTCTCTACTCCGTCTATTTATTCCGCGCATTCCGCTCGCAAGCGGGGGCGATCGAGCGAGCCCGAGTCGCCCGCGAATTGCATGACACTTCGATCCAGTCACTGATCGGTATCGAAATGCAGGTGGATGTTATGCGCCGGCGCAGCACTGATCCAGCGCAAGCGGCCGAACTCGGACGCATCCAAGAACTCTTGCGGCAGGAGGTCCTGAACCTGCGGGAGCTGATGCAAAGCATGCGCCCGGTCGATATCGGTCCTCATCAACTGCTTGACTTTGTGGCTGAACTCGTAGAACGTTTTTCCAGAGATACCGGCATCAGTGTGCGCTTCATTTCCGAGCTGCAGGAGATCACGCTTCCTGCCTCTACCTGCCGGGAAGTGGTGCGTATTGTGCAGGAAGCGCTGGTGAATGTCCGCAAGCACAGCGCTGCGCATTCGGCGATTGTTCGTTTTGGTTCGCAGGACGGTTTGTGGAAGTTAGTAATTAATGACGATGGCACCGGATTTCCGTTTGCCGGGCGATTTGGGTTGAAGGAGCTGGATTGCCAGCGTCGTGGGCCAGCCGTTATCAAAGAACGCATTCGCGCCATCGGAGGCGATCTCGTCCTCGAGTCGGCGCCCGGGCACGGGTCGAGGTTGGAGATTACTATTCCCCAGAAAGGATACGAGTTCCATGGATAAGAAGGAGCCGTCAGTGCGCATCGTCATCGCCGATGACCATACGATTTTCCGAGATGGTCTGCGCCGTCTGCTCGAGGCCGAGCCAGAGTTGGAAGTGGCAGGCGAGGCGGCTGACGGCACGGAGGCCGTCACTCAAACCCGCCAGCTAAAGCCGGATATTTTGCTGCTCGATCTTGCTATGCCGCGCGTTCCGGGCATGGATACGCTGCGGGAGCTGTCCAATGACGGCAACGCTATGCCCACCAAAATCATTGTGCTTACCGCAGCGGTTGAGCGGCTCGAGATCGTGCAGGCGCTGCAGTTAGGCGCCCGCGGCGTGGTGATGAAGGAAGCCGCTACACAGTTGCTGATGAAGGCGATCCGCACGGTTATGCTCGGGCAGTATTGGATTGGCCGCGAGGCAGTGGGCGATATTGTCGAATTCATGCGCACGAATCCCTCCGCCGACAAGGCTCCGCGCAACTACGGCTTGACCAAGCGCGAGATGGATATCCTGACGACGATCGTTGCCGGGCTGAGCAACAAGGAGATTGCCAAGAAGTTCTCGCTCAGCGAAGACACGGTGAAGCACCACCTGACCAACATTTTCGACAAAGTCGGCGTAGCCAGCCGTCTGGAACTGGCATTGTTTGCTATCAACAACCGGCTGACCGAGAATCAGAATTAGCCGGGTGTTGCTCCCGTTACGCGCCAATCTTCGTCTATTGATGAACCGCACACCCCGCCCGAGAGCGACAACTCGGGCGTTGCGGTGTTTCATTTCTCAGAACCGATCTTAGGAGTAGCAGCAATGAGGACCAAAAGGCCCGCGTGTGTATTTGTCGGCTTAGTGTTGACCCTTGCTTTGATCACGGGATGCTCGCGCAGAGTGGAGCGCACTGACGCGCAGGTTGCCAGCGACGTGCAGAGCAAGATCTACAGCGATCCGGGGATCCAAAGCCGCTCCATCAGTGTGCAGGCGGCAAATGGAGTCGTTACCTTGACCGGCGATGTAGTCAGCGATGTTGAGCGAACGGCCGCTGCCAACGATGCGGGTGCGGTTGATGGCGTAAAGACGGTCATCAACAATTTGCAAGTGCAGCAGGCACAGGTGACTCCGCCGCCGGCGCCTGTGCAGCAGCAGCCTGTGCAAAGCCCGGCTCAGGCCCCAAAGAAGCAAGCGGCGAAGAATCGGCATCATCGCAAACCGGCAGCCGAATCCGACAACGCCAACGACATGCAGGCGAACAACGCTCTTCCACCGGCTCCGGAACCACCGCCGCAGCAAGTCGCGCCGCCGCAACCACCACCACCTCCGCCGCCGCCCGAGAAGGTTACCATTCCGGCAGGAACACAGCTTTCGGTGCGGCTGAATGATCCGCTCAGCTCGGAGAGTAACAAGGTTGGCGATACCTTCCATGGATCCCTCAGCACACCCATCGTGCTGAACGGCGAGACGGTAATTCCTTCTGGCGCTGACATTGTCGGTCGTGTCGCCAACGTGCAGAGCGCCGGCCGGTTTGCAGGCAGCTCGCTACTGACGCTCGAGTTGACGTCGGTGTCGGTCAATGGCAAGACGTACAACATCCAGACCAACCAGTGGTCGAAACAAGGTAAAGGCGAGGGTAAGAGCACCGCGACGAAGGTCGGTGTGGGAACAGTGGCCGGCGCAGTGCTGGGAGGATTGATCGGGGGCGGTAAAGGCGCTGCGATCGGCGCTGCCAGCGGCGCAGGTGCAGGCACCGGTGTTGCCGCGGCCAAGAAGGGCGAGCAAATCAAACTCGCACCGGAAGCCGTGCTGAACTTTCAGATCATCAATCCACTGACGGTTATGCCGCAAAATACAAGCAATCCCGGGCGCACCCCGCTTTCGTGAAGAAGCAGTAACAATTGACGTACGGGGACTCTGGGCCGATTGAAACTGGCGGCATTAACGCCGCCAGTTTTTCTTTGCGCGAAGGACGCGACCCTCGGCAAGAGGTCACGCTGCCATATGCCCTGAGATGGGCTTCCTGGCATCTATCTCTACGCAGACCGAAGATGGCTGCAATACACGCACCGGGACCACCCATGCCCAAGTTCACTGCACTGCTGCGTACCCACAACGATGCCCTGCGTCTTGGCCGTGCCTTAGAGTCGCTGCGGCCCTGTGACGAAGTCTTGATCATCGACGACTGCTCCGAAGACGACACCGCTAAGGTCGCCCGAGAATATGGGGCAGTCTTCAAATCGGCGATCCCCGGTGTGTCGCCGGGTGCCTATGCCATGGATGCACAATATGAGTGGATTCTGTGCCTGCGTCCTAACGAATCTCTTTCCGACAGCCTGGCAGCGGCGTTGTCCGAGTGGAAAGAACAGGATCCGGGAACAAGGGTGGTCTGTTATAGCGTGCCCATTCGCGAGCAGAATGGTGAGGGATGGCGCGACTGTGCAGCCGAGGTACGCCTGGTCAATCGCAGGATGGTGAATTGGATTGGCGATATGCCCCCGGCGCAACAGGATTGTGCCACAATGCACGGAGAGTTGTTATGCTTCCACCATCCCTGAACGAGGTCTTCGACCGTACGCTTGGAACTGTTTCTCGAGTGCGCCCTCGTCGCCGCCGGATTGGCATTCGGCAGCTTTCTGAACGTCTGCATCAGCCGTATTCCTAACGATGAGTCGATCGTCACGCCGCGCTCGCATTGCCGCGCTTGCGGCGCCTCGATCGGCTGGCGTGACAACCTCCCACTGGTCAGTTGGATGATGCTGGGGGGCCGTTGTCGCCATTGCAGCACCCGCATCTCGCTGCGTTACCCGACAGTTGAACTGCTGACGGCGCTGCTGTTTCTGGCCTGTTATTTGCGTTTCGGCTGGAGCCTGCTCGCGCTGAAGTTCTGCGTCTTCGGTTTCCTCTTGTTGGGGCTTATTTTTATGGATGCGGAGACTGGTCTGCTACCGCGGGAGTTTACCTATGCCGGCATTGTGCTCGGGCTGATCCTTTCATGGTTTACCGCCACCGACTTTTCCCTCACCGTAATCGTGCTCCGCGCCTATGGCAGCCATATACGCAGCCCACACCTGACTTCGCTGTTGGATTCGGTAATCGGTGGCCTGATGGGCGCAGGCTTTTTCTTTCTTGCATGGGCTTTGTACTATCTGGTTCGCCGGAAGCATGGTTTGGGATTCGGCGATATCGCGCTAATGGCAATGTCCGGGACGTTTCTCGGCACAAAACTTATCTTGCTCGTTGTCTTCTCGGCGCCGTTGCTGGGACTGGTCTACGCGATCATCGTTCTGGTGCGAGAGAAGCTGATCGTCCCGCACCAGGCTCACACTGATTCGCATGACGAGACTCCGTTCCTCAGCCGCGAGATGCCGTTTGGCGTCGTGATCGGCGCTTGTTCTCTCGCCGTAGTCTTCCTGGGTCAAGCTGTTTGGAGTTGGTACCTGCGGATGTTCTAATGCGAAAACTGCCGATCGGCGGAGCGCGCAACGCCCTGCCGGCGCGCCCTGGCGATCTGTTTCAAGTGATGATTGGCATGAGTGCGGTGGAAGCGGCGCCAATCTTTTGTGCTGAGCGGCCCGAGGATGGGGTGGTCGAGCAGCTTCGCATTGCCGCCGAAGCGGCGTTCGGCATCTGCAAGCGTGGAGTCCAATGCCACCAGCGCATCATAAAAGCGCCGCACCGTCTCCACGTCCAATCCGTGTTTGGGAACTACCGCCTCAGGAGACATGTTGCCTGACGGCATCCTGCCCAACTTGGCGACATATAAAGTGCGCACGCGGTCGCGCAGGGTCGGCTTGCCTCCCAGCGGCCGTCCGACTTCCATCACATTGCGAACGCCCTTAGTTGTGCCCTTGAAGCTCAGTAGAAGATGTTCGAGGATCTGGCCGGACGACCATTTGCCGTCCATGGCGCGATGCCAGTCCGCTTCGGACCAGTCATGCGTCAGCCTCTCCACCTCGCGGCGAATGTGCTCTAGCTCAGGAGACAAGTATCTACCCCGCGGCCCGGTGCGGAATTAGTACGCCCCATCTGTTTGGAACACTATGCACCTAAACCCAAACTTCTTCAATCCATTTTCGCCTTGGGCAGCTCTTGAGCGAAGCACATTAGTGGCGATCTGAAGGTCTTTCACGAAAGGTTCATGCTCGCGACGTCGCGACTCATTGCTCAGGCTCTCGGCCGGGCAGCCCGCGCGCGCTTGGCTGCTGACACCCGAACCGGACCGGTGCCGGTCGGGGGTTTACGGTCGCCTTCGACAACCTGCTTCAACACAATTGCATTATTGCGTTCCTCATCCGTCGACGAGTACACGAGAGTCACTACGCGATTGTGTTTGCCCAAGTCGTAGATTTGCTGAAGTGCCGCGGCTGCTTTCTTCGAAGAAAGCTCTTTCAGATATTGTTCCCGGAACTTGGCCCACTGCTGCCGATGCGCGTGGTACCACTTGCGAAGTTCATCGGACGGTGCGAGGTCTTTCAGCCAGGCGTCAAGCGCGGCGGCTTCTTTCGTCACTCCGCGCGGCCACAAGCGATCCACCAACACGCGAGCTCCGTCCTCCGGCGAAGGCAGTTCATAGACGCGCTTGATGTTGACCGTCATGCGAGGTGTATTCTACCTCTGATGGAGGCGCATTAGCAGCCTCCGCATCCGCTTAGAGAAGCCGACGTTGACTCCCCATCGCCCACGCTTAGTTCTCATCGTAGCCCTCAGCCTGATCGCAATCCTTTTCAGCGCCTGTGACGTGGAACCTCGTAAGACTGACGCCGAGTTGGGATTGAATCCGCAACAGGCTGCCGGCCGCAGGGTCTACGACGCACACTGCGCCGACTGCCATTTTGCCTATAGCAAGAGCAATCTCAAAGGGCCAAGCCTGAATGGGCTGTTCAAGAAGCCGTTCATGAAAAACGGCATGCCTGCCAACGACGATCGCGTGACCGACATCATCGTCTTAGGTCGATCGAAGATGCCTGCCTTTCAGAACAAGCTGACCCAGCAGCAGCTGAATGATCTGATGGCGTATCTGCACACGCTTTAAAGCCGCTTTTCGCTATTCGCTCTTCGCCAGAAGACGAAATTGTGACTCGAAGCTCGGGTCTCGTGGCTATCTCGCCAGCATCACGACGCCGCCGGCGACGAACAGTGCGGCCAGCCAGCGGCGATGATCTACGCGCTCTTTCAAGAAAATTCGTGCAGCAAAGGCATTGGCGATGAAGGTGAGTGATGCGGAAGCCGGACCGATGACGCTGACATCGTCCCACGAGAGCGTGATCAACAGGCTGAAGAAGGCCAGCGCCATGAAGAGCAATCCGAGCATGAAGCGCGAGCTGGAGACAACGCGGCGTACGACCTGCAACAGTCCCTTCTCCCGGCGCATCGCGCCAAGGTCGCCGATCTCCTTCATGGCCCGTGATTGCAGCACGTCGCCGGCAGTCGCAGTCAAGACGATCGACGCGATCCCAGCCCAAGTGAGCGCGGCAGTCATACTTCGCTCCTCGTGCTCTTCTGCGAAACGACGCGTGTCGCCGCGGATTCCGATTCTTGTCGCGGATGGCGTGCAGGGACGGTCAAAGAGGGCCCGGTCGCCACAAATCCAACTCCTATCGTGATCAGCCCCACCCCCAGCCAGTGTTCCAGCGTCACGTTTTCGTGAAGAAAGATCTTCGCCAGCAGGGCCATCAGAACGTAGCTGACCGCGGTGGCCGGCAAGACGTAAGTCAGGTCTGCCCAAGAGAGTGCTGTGAGGTAACTGCAGAAGAACAGAATCAGCAGGCAAATTCCGACGATGACCCAGGGATTGAGAAAAGCGGTCAGCAGCTGGCGCCAGTTGGAGCTGCTGACGGCGCCGAAGTCCCGCATGCCGCGCGCCAGACAGACGTCGCCGGAGGCGCCAAATACCGTCACGGCCAGCAGAATGAGATACTTGCGGACGGTCACGGCAGCCTCTTAGTCGGGTCCAGAAAGGAGCCGCGGCGATGGGACATTACACGCTGACCGGCTCAGCCGTCTTGGATTCGGAACTTGTGCCGTTACCCGCAGCCGGAGGAGCAGCGCCCGAATCCTGATCGCGCGCTTCCTTCACCGCACGATTGCGCAGAGCGCGCAGCTTCAGGAAGGACTTTGCTTCCTTGTAGAGCCGCTTGCGCTCGGTGGAATCGAATGCCGCCTTGCGTACGATGCGGAAGACCGCCTTCGGCCGGAAATAGTACTCGTCGTAGAAGCGATGCACCATCTCCAGGATGTAGTCGCGCGAGATGCCGGGATACTCGATCATCGCGACCTGATGGCCCATCTCATCGACCATCTGCGCCCCCTCGCTCACCAGGAAGCCGTTGGCTTTGGCGAAGTCGTAGAGCTCGGTTCCGGGATAGGCGTGCGCGAGCGATACCTGGATGGTTTCGACATCCAGTTCTTTGGCGAAATCGATGGTTTTGCGAATAGTGTCCTTCGTCTCGCCGGGCAGGCCGAGGATGAAGTCGCCGTGGACAACCAGCCCAAGCTTCTTGCAGTCGCGAGTGAAGTCGCGCGCACGCTCGACGGTCGCGCCTTTCTTGATGTTCTTCAGGATCTGCTGATCGCCCGATTCGTAACCGACGATCAGGAGGCGGCAGCCTGCGTCCTTCATCGCTTTGAGCGTTTCGTAATCGGACGTAACGCGCGAGGTGCAGGACCAGGTGATACCCACCGGCTTCAGCTTGGAGCAGAGCTCGATGGTGCGCGCCTTCTGGATGTTGAAGGTGTCGTCATCGAAGAAGAATTCCTTCACCCACGGCCAGTATTCCTTGGCCTTAGCCATCTCGCGCGCAACCGCGTCGGAGGAGCGCTTGCGCCAGGGATGCCCGCTGAGCGTCTGCGGCCACAGGCAGAAGGTGCATTGCGCCGGACAGCCACGCGTGGTGTAGAGCGAGACGAACGGATACAGCAGGAATGGCACGTTGTAGCGGCGCGGGTCGAGATCGCGTTTATAGACGTCGACAACGTCGGGCAGCACATCGAGATCGGCGATGGTTGGCCGGTCGGGATTGTGGACGATCTGGCCGTTGGCCCCCCGGTATGACACGCCGAGAATCTCGCTCAGAGGCTTGCCGTTCGCGTATTCGTAAACCGCGAAGTCGAATTCGCGCCGTACCACGAAATCGATAGCAGCACCGTCCTTAAGCGAAGCCTCCGGCAGGGTTGAAACGTGCGGGCCGACGAAAGCAATCTTCAGCTTGGGATTGGCGGCCTTCATCGCGGCCGCCAGCTGGATGTCCCCCTGAAATCCCGGGGTACTGGTGAAGAGCACCAGGAACTCGTATTCCTTGCCGATTTCGATGGTTTGCTGCGCGTCGACCTTGTGCGGCGAAGCGTCAAGCAGCCGTGAGCCTTCCAGCATTCCCGCCGGATAGGCAAGCCACACCGGATACCAGTAGGACTCGATTTCGCGGGTAGCCGGCCAGCGCGAGCCGGCGCCCCCGTCATAGTTTTCGAAGGAAGGAGGATTCAGGAGTAGCGTTTTCAAAGGCATAGCTCTCTCTATCGTATCATCTTGGAAGTTAAGTAGGAGCAGCAGCCAGAGATCTTTCCAATTCCAAGTACCCGGGGAGCAAACTGACTCGTCGGAACGTGTTCAAGAATGTATTAGGAGGAGCACCCAGTGATACGGACTTCCAGATTTTGGCCGGCATTGCTGTTAGCACTGATCGTTGGCTTGTGGACCACGAGCGGACGATCGCAAGAGCTTACCCTGCGGCGCGCAATCGACCTCACGCTGACCCACAGCAGCAGTATCGGAGTCGCGGAAGCCGAAAACCGTCGCTCTGCCGCAGATTATCGCGAGGCACGTAGCGTCTACGTTCCACAAGTAACGGTCGGGGCATCGCTGGGGTATGCTTACGGCTTTCCGCTCAGTCTCGAAGGTTCCGCGCCAACTGTCTTCAACGTTGCATCCCAGTCCAGTCTTTACAGTCCCTCGCAGCGAGAGTTTATCCGTGCTGCCCAGGCCGATTGGGATGCGTCCTCCTTGCAATCCCGAGACGTGAGGAGCAAGGTGCTGCTGGACGTGGTCACCAGTTACGTTGAGCTGAATAAGTGGGAGCGGAAGCTGCCCGTCCTTTATTCCGAAAAGAAGGTAACAGGGGACATGCTGCACGCGGTTGAGGAGAGAGTAAAGGAAGGCGTTGACGCCCCGCTGGAGATAACCAAGACGAAATTAAAGGCAGCGCAAGCTGATTTTGGAGTAGCCGAGGCGGAGGGTTCCGCGAACGTCTTGCGGCACCATCTGGCAGAGCTTACCGGACTCCCCGCCGCCTCCATCACCACGGTTGCGAGCTCAATTCCGGCCCTGCCTGAACCCGATACCGAAAGCAACGAAACCTCCCCTTCTTTGCAGGACAACCCGGCGCTGGCGGCAGCCGACCTGCGAGCGAAATCTGAGCAACTGAAAGCCCGTGGTGAACATAAAGCACTCTATCCCAGTGCGGACGCGGCCATGCAATACGGCCTCATCAACACCACGCTCACGGACTACGCCCAGTTTTTCCGTCCCGGTTCCTTCCGGGAGAACAACGTCACCATCGGCGTGGTGATCCGCCTGCCACTCCTGAATTCCACACAGCGGGCTCGTGCCCAGGCGGCAGACGCGGACGCACTGCGGGCGAAAAATCAGGCTCAGGGTACGAGGGCACAGGTAACCGGCGAAGTAGTAAGGCTCCAGAACGCAGTCAGGGAACTGACGGCGTCACGCGACGTCGCTCAAATCCAGTACGAGCTGAGTCAGGCGGAATTACAGGCTGCGCAGACGCGGATGCAGACAAGAACTGCCACCCTACGCGAGTTGCAGGACGCGTCACTTCAAGCCGTTCTGTACTCGGGCGCATTGATGGAGTCCGAATTCGACGCGGAGCGAGCGCAACTCCAGCTTCTGTACCAAACCGGCGAGCTTGATAGCTGGTCTGCGGCAGCTAAATGAATCCGCCGGCAATCATGCCAGGCTTGCCGCTTCGGCGGTCACTGTACGCGGCTGAGGGCTTTCTTTGCCGGCTCGTACCCAGAAGCTAAAGCCAGCGAGGCGTGATACTCGGAGGCGGCGGTGCTATTGTTCCCCATCTTCTCGCTCAGTTGACCGATCAGGTAATGCGCCCGGAAGGCCGGCGCCGACTCGACCAGCTCGCCCGACGACAGGTAGCTCTGCAAATACTGCACTGCTCCCGAGAAATTGCGGCCGCCAAGATACAGCTCCTTGCCGGCGTCGAAGTAGGACTCGGCAGGCTTGCCAGGCTCGGCCATGGCTGATATCACCGCCATCTGCATTTCATCCAGGCGGCCGTGCGCGCGATAGAACGCCGCCAGCTGCAGCCACATGTCAGCCCGATTTTTCGCCTGCTTCACGCCAGCACGGAATTCGTCCTCAGCCTTGTCGTACTGCTTTTCTTTGTCCGCTACTCGCGCCAGGATCAGATGCGCCATTGCCGGATTGAGCTTTTGCACCTGCGCCGCCTGGCCGCGGGCTTTATCGAAGCCGCCGCCCATGATCGCGGGAGCTTCGGTGTAATACTCCGCCAGATCGACTCGCGCAGGAATGTTGGCGGGATCGAGCTGCACCGCGCGTTCAAACTCATTCTTGGCTTTACGAGCAAGACCAGCCGCGGCGAGCGGGCTTGAATCCGCGGCCTTGCGGCCATATTCGCGCGCCAGCCAGAGATGATACATGGGGTCGCTGGGATCGAGCTGCACGGCGCGCTCGCCATACTTCACGGCGTCGTCCCACTGCTCCATCGCGTAATAGACGCGCGACAACTGGTTGAGCGACTCGGCATCGCCGCGGCTGCTCAGTGCGAGCAGCGCATCGTCCATGCGGCCCATGGAAAGCAACTGCGTCGTTGCCGGATCGGCTGTGCCGGCAGTCACCAACACAAAGAGCAAGACAAAAATGATTGCGAATTTAGGGCACACAACCTTCATGGATTCGCCGGCTTTACCGCCATGCCGCCTTTCAGAGATTGCATATTCAGCGCCCCTAATGCCAGCACTGCATTGTCGGAGAGGCCGCTGGTGACCTCAACCCGCGTCAGGTTCGATACCGAGGTTGTAATGTTCCGCCGCCGCAATTCTCCGTTCACCACCTCAAACACATACTGTCCAGAGTCATCCTGATGAACCGCCTCGCGCGGAATGGTCAGGGCGTTGGGCTGGCGAGCTGTTACCACCGCGACGCTGACGTTGGTGTTCGGCAGCAGCTTGAGATCGCTGTTCTCAATCACGCAGGTAACTTCACCCACCATGCGCGTTCCGCGCTGCACCACGGTGGTGGGCAGCGTTTCGAGCGTGCCCTGCCACACGCGACCGGGAAGAGCATCCCAGGTCACCTCAACCGCTTGTCCCTGTCGCAGCCTGCCGATCTCAGGCTCGTCGATGAAGGCGCGCACGCGCACCTTGTGCAAGTCTGCCACCTGCACCAGCAAGTCGCCCGTGTTCACAAAGGCGCCGTCGCGCACCGGCAGCGAGTACACCATGCCTTCGCCGGGCGCGGCAACATTGGAGTTCTTCAGCGTATCTTGTGCCGCCTGCAACGAAGCCTGCGCTTCGGACCTCTGCGCTTCTACGTGCCCGATCTCCTGTTGCGAAAAGCGATCTTTCAGCTTCTGCTCCAGCAAGTGCACCTCGGCGTCGGCCACGTGAACCTTATTCTGCGCGGCATCGACCTCTGCCTGCGACGCGGCCCCGTTCTGCAATAATCGCTGCAAGGCCTGCAGGCTGCGATTGGCGCTCTCACGATCAGCCTGCGCCTTCACCAGCGCGTTCTTCGTGGTCAGAATCTCTTCCCGCGTGCCACCGCCCTGCACAGCACTGAGATCGGCCTCCGCACCCTTCAACTGCGCTTGCGCACGCGCCGCCTGCAACCGGGCATCGGCATCGTCCAGCCGCAAAAGCATTTGCCCCGCTTTTACCCAGTCACCTTGCTGAACGTAGATCTTCTGCACCGTGGTCGGCATCGGAGCATAGGCTTGGAAATTACCCAGCGCTTCGATCTTGCCGTTGGTGGCGATACTGGCGGTGATGGTTCCACGCTCAGCGTGGCCAACCCGAATTGCCGTCTGGGAGCGGTGCAAAGAAACGAACGCTGCCAGCACCACGACTGCAAGGACTAGCCCAATGATGACCAGCCATGTCCGCTTTCCATTCGCACTGCGATGGCCGTTTTCAGATGCGGCTGCCATTTTTACTCGAAACCATAAGTATAACTTAGGCCATGACTTCCCACGGATTACCCTTTTGCCATGCCCATGCGCCTGATACCATCGCTGCGGTCCCACGTTTCTTACGCGGGCGCACGTTTCTAACAACGATAGATATCTGATGAACCGGCTTCTCTGGAGGACGCAGCCCGCCGGCCGGACTCAACCCGGGGCCAAGGTCCTTCATCCCAATACCCAGAACGCGCAAGCGACCCGGGGGCATACATGGAACTGCAGCGAGTGAAGCGCGTCATCCTTGGCACAGCCAAAGACATCGCGAACAATCACATCTTCTCGTTCGCCGCTGCGCTTTCGTATTACTTCGTGCTGGCATTCTTCCCGGCGCTGATCGCGCTGGCAGCCATCGTCGCCTATCTGCCGATTCCCAATCTCTTTAACACCATTATTTCGACTATGGCGCGCGTGGTGCCGCCGGAAAGCATGGGGCTGATTCGCTACATCGTCAGTGACGTCATCTCACCCAGCCGCGGTGCGCTGCTGTCATTCGGCCTGGTGGGTGCACTGTGGACCTGCTCCAGCGGCTTTGCCGAAATTATCGAAGCGCTGAATGTCGCCTACGACATTCCGGAAACCCGCTCGCTCTGGAAGACGCGCCTGCTGGCCTTTGAGCTCATCTTCATCACGGGGACGCTGGTGACGCTGGCCTTTGCGTTCATGATTGTGGGACCGCGTTTCGGGGAGTTTCTGGCTAGCCATCTCGGCTTGTCACGGGCCTTTGCGATAATCTGGCCGGTGCTGCGCTACGTGCTGGCAGTGAGTTTCACGATCATCGCTGTCGTCCAGCTTTACCTCGTGGCTCCGAATCTGAAGCAGCGTTTTGCCTCTTGTCTTCCCGGAGCCGTGCTGGCCGTGGTGGGATGGATTCTGTTGTCGGATGGGTTAAGCCTGTATTTTCGGGGATTCGCCGACCTGAATAGGACTTATGGTGTGCTGGGCGGCGGGGTGGCGTTGCTGACATGGCTGTATTGGTCGGGCTTTCTGATTTTGCTGGGCGCCGAGCTGAATTCGGAAATTATTCAGCAGCGCGGTGACGGAACGCTGGTTCTGAAGCAGCCTCCCCCGTCGAAGGTAAGACCCAGCCCGCCGACCACGGCGGACGCGGCACAGCCAGTCGATGACCCAGGACGTGCGAAGACAGCATGAAGTCAAGTCTCGTCCGCTGATGACGCTAGAATATTTCCATGGCAAAGAGCGCGCGCTATACCGAGGCACACGCGGAGTCGGGACTGCAGGCAAAGCTCCCGGAGATCGAAACCTGGCCCAATCAATTTCCCAGTTATGAGATCGTCATCGATGTTCCCGAGTTCACTTCCGTTTGTCCCAAGACTGGGCTGCCGGACTTCGGCACGCTGTGGATCCGCTACATGCCCGACAAGGATTGCCTTGAGCTGAAGTCGCTGAAGGAATATCTCACCTGCTACCGCAATCTCGGGATCTTTCAGGAGAACATCGTCAATCGTGTGCTCGAGGATGTGGTACGCGCAACGCGTCCGAAGTGGGCCGAAGTGAAAGGCGAGTTTCGTCCGCGCGGCGGAATCGGGACGGTGGTGATCGCGCGCTATCCCAGACCAAAGAAGTAGCGCGGCCAGAAGGACTGTGGTCTCACATAGCCGGGGGACGCATCACGCGCACTTTGCGATCAGTGGCAACGACGAAGCAGCCGGCCCATTCTTCAACTCGTTCTTGCCGAAACAGGTATGCCACCCTTGCAGCCAATTCGCTGCGACTCGGATTACGGAGTC
>JASHXK010000543.1 GCA_030043575.1 Terriglobales bacterium | reverse complement strand
CCTCAAGCTCGGCCCGTCGCCCGCCGAAGCTGCCGACGTCACGCTGCGCCTGACCGACAAGCTTCGTCACGAGGTCGAGCAAGCCGGCCTGTTGAAGGTCTACGACGATATCGACCTGCCGCTGGTACCGGTTCTAGCGCGCATGGAAGATGCGGGCGTCAAGCTCGACTGCGATGTGCTGGCCGAGATGTCGCTGCGGCTGGATCTCGACATCAACGCCAAAGCGCGCGGGATCTACGACAAGTCAGGCTTCGAGTTCAACATCAATTCGCCCAAGCAGCTGGGCGATGTGCTCTTCAACAAGCTCAACCTTCCTAAGCCGGTGAAGTATGGCAAGGGCAAGACCATCTCCACCGCTGTCGACGTACTGGAAGGCCTCGCCGCCGGGCACGAAGTTCCGCGTATGGTGCTCGAGTATCGCCAGCTTGCCAAGCTGAAATCCACTTACGTCGACGCACTGCCCGTACTGCTGAACTCCTGCACCAAGCGTCTGCACACCACATTCAATATGGCAGGATCGGCGACCGGGCGCCTCTCGTCAGTCAATCCCAACCTGCAGAACATTCCCATTCGTACCGAGCTGGGCCGCGAGATTCGCGCCGCGTTTGTCGCCGAGCCGGGCTGCGTTCTGCTCAAGGCCGATTACTCGCAGATCGAATTGCGGCTGCTGGCGCACTTCTCCGGCGACAAGCTATTGGTTGAAGCGTATCGTGCAGGAGAAGACATTCACACGCTTACAGCGTCGCAGGTCTTTGGTGTGCCGCCGTTGATGGTTAACGCCGAACATCGCCGCCGCGCCAAGGCCGTCAACTTCGGCATCGTCTATGGGCTATCGCCGTTTGGCCTCTCGCAGCAGATCGGCATCGACACCAAAGAAGCCAAGCGCTTCATCGACGCTTATTTCGAAAAGTACAGCGGCGTGCGCGAGTTCATCGATCGCACGCTGGAGCAGGCGCGCCACGATCAAAAAGTCTCAACCCTTTTCGGCCGCGTGCGCCCCATCCCCGATATTCACAGCAAGAATTTCAACCTGCGCGGCTTCGCCGAGCGCACCGCCGTCAACACGCCACTGCAGGGAACCGCCGCCGACCTCATCAAAATCGCCATGATTCGCATCGATGCCGAGCTGCGCGAGCGCAAGCTGCAATCGCGCATGCTCCTGCAGGTCCACGACGAACTTGTTTTCGAAGTTCCTGAGGAAGAGATTGATACCATAAAGCAACTGGTCGTGCAGCGGATGGAGCACGTCCACGAACTCAAAGTCCCGCTCAAGGTCGATGTCGGAACTGGGCCGAACTGGCGGGATCTGGAGTAGAGCGCCGTGGTGGGGAGTCAGCCAGCAAAGCAGCCGCAGCCCTCGCTGTCGCCTGAGCAGATTGCGACTTTCACGCAAGCGGTCGCGCAGTATATTCGCGCTCAACGCGCGCACTACTATCCCCGCGCCGTTCCTCTTTCGTTCAGCGAGCTATGGTCGCGATTCTTCCCGGCTGTCGACCTGCAACGCATTCGCGTCATTCAGCCGGGGCAGGCGCGTGTACCCAATCCTCCTTTTTATGCCGAGCTAGAACAGCTCGGGTTCACCGGCCTGCCGAACTTCACCACGATGGGCGCGATCACCTTCGATGACGTAGTCGTCTTCCACGAGCCGCTCACGCCGCAACTGATCTTCCATGAGATGGTGCACATCGTGCAGTATCGGCTGCTGGGCATCGACGACTTCGCGCGCCTCTATGTTCGCGGATATCTGCATGGCGGCTATGACGGGACACCGCTTGAGGTCTGCGCTTATGAGCTGGATGGCCGATTCATCATGGGCAGCGTCGGCTTTGATGTGGAAGCGGAGGTGCGAGCCTGGATCGTGAATGGAAGGTTTTAGAAGCAGCCATCAGCGACCAGCCAACGGCTCCCTCGAACTTCCAACCGGTTTCCGTTTCAACCACTTTGTTCCGTCTTGGCCATTCGCGCTGGTGGCGTGATAAAAGATCGTAGTCGAATCAGGAGAGCGAATGGCGCCGGCTCCATCCAAAACTGCCCAGCAAAAAATTAGGAAAGCTCGTGCAGATTCCGTCCCGCCCGCGACCCGTCCGAGTGGCCTTTTCGCTTCCATGATGCAACCGTGGATGCTCGCGATTGTCCTCGCGCTCCTAACCGTCGCGGTGTACTTCCCTGTGCACAGTCATCCGTTCTTCACCATGGATGACGACGGATATGTGGTGAACAATCCGCACCTCCGCAGCGATTCGCTCGCCGAGACCATCAGTTGGGCGTTCACCAGTTACGATCTCGCCAACTGGCATCCGGTCACGTGGCTCTCGCATGTTGCCGACGTTCGGATGTTTCAGTCGGATCCCTCGGGCCATCATGACGTCAATCTGCTTTTGCACATAGCCAATGCGCTGCTGTTGTTCTGGGTGCTGTTGCACGCCACTGGTTACGCGGGGCGCAGCTTCATGGTGGCCGGGCTGTTCGCGCTGCACCCGATCAATGTTGAAACGGTTGCGTGGATCGCCGAGCGCAAGAACGTGCTGAGCCTGTTCTTCTTTCTGCTGGCCCTGGGCGCCTACCGGCGCTATGCGTTGAAGCCTGCGGTCGGCCGTTATGTTGTGGTGGCTGTGCTCTACGCTTTCGGTTTGATGGCCAAGCCGCAGATCATCACTTTCCCGTTTGTATTGCTTTTGTGGGATTTCTGGCCTTTGCAAAGGATCGCTTTTGGCCATTCGTTATTCGCTCTTCGCCAGAGTGCCACGTCGCGTGTTTCTGGCGAAGAGCGAGAGGCGAAAAGCGAAGAGCGACTTTCTGGCCAAAAGCGATTCTCCTGGCTGATTCTGGAGAAGCTTCCGCTGCTGGCATTGTCGCTGGCCAGCGCCATCCTCACTATGCGTGCGCAGGGCCAGGCCGGCGCTATGCGGTACTACCCGCTCTCTGTCCGGCTGGGCAACGCGATCGTCTCCTACGTTCGCTACATCGGCAAGGCCTTCTGGCCGTCACGGCTCGCAGTCTTCTATTCCCATCCGGAGCTACACGCGTGGGATGTGACGGCAGCCTTACTTCTACTTCTTGCGATCACTGCCTTTGTCCTCTATCGGCGAGATGAAGGTTTTCTCGTGGTCGGCTGGTTCTGGTTTTTGGGAACGCTGGTGCCTATGATCGGCATCGTCCAGGTCGGCGAGCAGGCTATGGCCGATCGTTACGCTTACCTCAGCTTCATCGGGCTTTTCATCATGGTCGGCTGGGGCGTCTCAGAATTGGCTGATCGACGGCATCTCGCGCCAGTGACTTTGGCCGCTCCCAGTGCCGCCGTGTTGCTGATCCTCGCGATGCTGACCTATCGCCAGCTCAGCTACTGGTCGGACAACGTTACGCTGTGGACGCGTATGCTGGCCATCTCCAGCGGTAGCTACGAAGTCGAAGAGAATCTCGGCGTC
>JASHXK010000542.1 GCA_030043575.1 Terriglobales bacterium | reverse complement strand
ATCGAAGGGGATGAAGTGTTGTTCGAGGCCGTGTCGGCGCCCAGCTTCGCGCCCGATGGCCGCCGCACCGGCATGGTGAGCGTGCTGCGCGACGTGACCGACTTGCGACGGGCCGACGAAGAGTTGCGGGCCAATTACGACAAGCTGCGCCAGGCGGAAGAAGTGGTGCGCCAGGACCGCGATCGTTTGAACCTGGTCGTCGAGAATGTCGGCGATCCGATCGTGGTTTGCGATCGCGACGCTAAAGTCGCGCTGCTCGATCCGCGCGCCCAGGAGTTACTGGGCTCGGAGAAAGTCCGCACCGCCATGCACGTGCGCAATCAGGCGATCCTGGATGCTTACATCACGCAGTTCACCTACTCCTTCTCCGATCGTGACACCACGCCCATCCGGCTGGTGAATCCGGACACCGGGCTGGAAGTGGAATACGACGCGCGCTCCGGCAAGATTTACGACGAGCGCGGCCTGGTGGCTTATACGGTCACGGTGCTGCGCGACCTGACTGCAGTTCGCCGGCTGGAGCAGATGAAGCTGGAGCGGCGCATGCTGGAGATGGAGAAATTCGCGGCGGCCGGCCGCCTTGCCGGGACCATCGCCCACGAAGTCAACAATCCGATGGAGGCGATCAAGAACTGCATCTTTCTGCTGACCGACCAGATCAAGCCCGAAGCTGTGCCCGTTTATGACATCCTGAAGGCGGAGACGGAACGCGTGGCGCGCATCGTGCGCCAGATGCTGGGCCTGTACCGCAGCAGCGAACAAGTGGGCAATTTCGAGGTGAACAGCGTGGTGGAAGACACGCTGCTGCTATTCGCGCGGCAATTAGAGCGCGCCGGGATCAGGGTGGAAAAGGACTTGCGGGAGTTGCCGCCGGCGCTGGGTTCGGCCGACCAGATTCGGCAGGTCCTGTCGAATCTGGTGGTGAACGCCAAAGACAGCATGGGTGAGGGCGGTGGGATGTTGCGGCTGCGGACGCGAGTGGCGCGCCAGTCGGGAGTGAGGGATAGGATCCGCATCCTGGTCGGCGACGCGGGCAGCGGTATTTCCGGAACTGTGTTGAACACCATGTTTGAGCCTTTCATGACCACTAAGGGAGAACGCGGAACTGGTCTGGGCTTGTGGATTGTCAAGGGGATTATCGAGAACCATGGAGGTAAGCTCAGGGTGCGCAGCCGGGTGGGAAAGGGAACGGTGTTCATCATTGAATTGCCGGCAGTGCAGTAAGAACGAGTTGCTTCAATGAAATCTAAGCCTCACATTCTGGTGGTAGACGATGAGCCGAATGTCCTGGTGACCTACCGTCTGATTCTGCAACAGCAGGGCTACGAGGTGAGCGCGGCGCTTTCCTCCGACGAGGCCCGCGAAGCGCTGTCAGGGAAGCAGATCGATCTCTTGCTGTGCGATCTGTCGCTGGAGAAGCGGGAAAGCGGTTTTGCTGTGATCGACTTCGCGCGCAAAAAGGATCCGGACATGCCGACGGTTCTGCTGACCGGTTACGCCACCCAGGAGGCCATCGATCACGCTGCAGAACTGGGTATACCGGTTCTATTTAAGCCCATCGACATTAAGGAACTGCTGGAGACAATTTCCGGTCTGCTGAGGGAGGACTATGAGCAGCATGAGGCGGCCGGCTAAGACGCGGCCGGCAAGCAAAACGAAAGCTGGGAAAAAACAGGCGGCAAGGCCGCAGCCGATCGCGATGGTCCCTCCACGCCGGCAGACCAAGAAATCGGGTTTGCCTGAGGCTCCGGCTTTACAAGTGCAGGAAATGGACAACCCGCTCTCGGCGGGTGGTCCCGTATCTGCGACGGCCATGGCGCGCAAGCCCAAGCTGGAGCCTGCTCAGGAATTCACGCCCCGGCCTATTCCGGTCCCCGGCGTGCGTCAGGAAGGCCGCTACGTCTACGGCATCATTCAATCGCGCGAGCCGGTGACCTTCGGCAGAATGGGTATCGGCGGAAGCGGCGAGATGGTGTACGTGGTGACGCATGTCGACATCGCGGCGGTGGTGAGCCGCACCCCGGTCTTCATCTTCGATCCCACGCGCGAAAACGCACTGGCGCACGAACATGTGATCGAGACCGTGATGAAGACGCATACCATCATTCCCATGAGCTTCGGCACCGTGTTCCGCACCGACGACGATATTCGCGAGGTGCTGCGCAGCATCTATCCCTCGGTGAAAGACGTGCTGAAGCAGATGCTGGGCAAGGTGGAGTTCGGTTTGAAGGTGACCTGGGATCGCGATCACATTGTGGAAGAGCTGCAGCGCGAGCACGAAGAGATTCACCGCTTCCACCAGGAGATCACCCGCAAGCACCTGCAGTCGACGTATTTCGCCCGCATGCAGCTGGGCCGCATGATCGACAAGGCGCTGGAGGAGCGGTCGGTGGAATACGTGCGCGACATCTACGAGACCCTGCGCACCATCTGCGTGGCCTCGCGCGACAACAAACCCATCGGCGACAAGATGATCATGAACGCGGCGTTTCTGCTGGAGCGCGAACGGGAAGCGGAGTTCGATGCGGCGGTGAATCGCGTGGCCAAGAAGTTCGGTGACCGGCTGAACTTCAAGTACACGGGGCCCTGGCCGCCGTATAACTTCGTGAATATTCGCCTGAAGCTGGAACCCAGCAGCGCGGAGTGAGGCAGTTTGCGCTTCGGGAGCACGCCTTCAGGCGTGCAGACAAGGTTGTATGCAGGACCACGGCTTGAGCCGCTGAGGTTACTCTTCTCCAGGTTCAAGACGTATTGCGGCGCCGGCGTTATTTACCTCAGCGGCTGAAGCCGCCCGCTCCGAAAGGTTTGTGAACTGCACGCCTGAAGGCGTGCTCCACCCATTCGAGGCTAAGTTATGCTGCTGATCGACGATCTCCTGCTTTCGCCTATCGCCGGATTCAAGTTTATCTTGCGAACCCTGGCGCGCGCGGCGGAAGAGCAATACACCGACGACGCTCCCATCAAGGAACGGCTGCTGGAGTTGCAGACGCTGCTGGAAGAAGGCTCGATCAGCGAGGAAGAATACGTCGCGCAGGAGCGCGAGGTGCTGGCTGAGTTGCGCGAAATTCAGAACCGCCGCATGCAGCTGGCCGGCGTTACTCCCGAAGAGGCCGAGCGCATGGGGCGGCCGATGCTGGAAATACCGGTACAGATTCCGCAAGCCAAAGACGAGTAACCACCTCTTTCTCTCAGCTTGTCTACGAGCCGTTTGGACATCGCGAAGAGGCCATACCCATTTCGCAGCGCGATTTGTGACAGAGCACAGCCTTACGGCGGCTCAAGAAGGTTGGTTCCGGAGGCTGTGTGTCACGGCACGACTTTAGTCGTGCCGAAAAGCCTATTTCTTGGGGGAGTCGGCTTCAGCCGACGGCACACAGCCCACGCAGTCGCAGGGGCTAAAGCCCGACTAAATTGTGGCGACGTTCGGCACGACTGAAGTCGTGCCCTGACACAGACCAATCCGTAGCCGAGTGACTAAGCAGAATCCGACGCAAATCCCGACCCATTCATGGCCGGCGCAGGAAGAGTTCGCCCCCTCCGTGTAGTAGCATTCCCAGGACAATCTCATATGGCCACATCCCAACGTCCCTACTGGAAAACCACGCCGCTGAAGGCGCGCGTGATCGCTCTGCTGGGTGTCTTTCTACTCTTCAGCACAGTTGGTTTTTCCGTCGACATGATGCAGTTGGGTTATCAGCCCATGTGGCAGCTGGCGCTGGCTGTGCTGGTGTACGGAGGGTTTGCCATGCTGTACGCCATTGCCGGCACGGTGCTGCGCGGCAGACGGCGCTGGATTGTGATGGTTGTCACCTTCCTCGGGGAGTTCCTGGCGCTGTACCTGCTGTATGGGCAGCTGCACCCAGTGCCCTCGCCGCCCGCAAGCATGGATGCCGCCGGCATCGCGCGGCTGCAGCAACGGCTGGCGTTCAGCGGCAATGCCAACATCTGGGCTATGGTTCTGGGGTACGTCTGCTTTCTGTACGTTTCCATCACCGAAGGCCGCCGCTACTTCCGCGCGCACGCCGAGATTGAGCTGGCCAGCGAGATCCATCGCACGCTGGTTCCGGTCATCGACACCTCGGTTCAAGGCTTCGAGTTCTATGGACGTTCGGTGCCCAGCGGCGAAGTTGGTGGCGACTTGATCGACGTGGTTCACGACGACCACGGCTGGATTGCCTACGTTGCCGACGTTGCCGGACACGGCGTGGCGCCCGGCGTGGTGATGGCCATGGTCAAGAGCGCGGCCCGTATGCGGCTGTCGTCGGACGGCAACAGCGCCGGCTTGATGGAGAGTCTGAACTCTGTCTTGTGTGCGGTCACTAAGCCAGAAATGTACGCGACCTTCGCCTATCTGGCGTCGAGCGGCGACCGCGTACATTGCGCTTATTCCCTGGCCGGCCATCCTGCGATCCTGCACTATCACGCGGCAACGGGCGAGTTCTCCGAGGTGACGTGCTCCAACCTTCCGCTGGGAATGTTTGACCGGCAGCAGTATGCCAGCAGCACGGTCGAGTGCGATCCGGGCGACATTTTTCTGTTGCTGACCGATGGTGTGCTCGAGATCGAGAACTTGAAAGGCGAGGAGTTTGGTCTGGAAGGCGTGAAAGCTGTGGTACGGCAACACCCCGGCGGTTCTCTGCAAACAATTTTTCAGGCGTTGCTCGATGCCACGAAACACCAGGGACGGGCCAGCGACGATCAGTCGGTGCTGATCGTTCGCTCAGGTCGCGGTCAACTAGCGGCCTAAGCCGCTGGGGCGAACGTCACCACACACGCGTCGAGCGGAAGAAGACGCAGTGGACCTGAAGGTACCACGAGACGAGAAAGACGATTGCCATGATGCCGGAAGCCCAGAAGAGCAGTTGAACCGGAAGCGTGTCGCTGAGCTGATGGGCCTTGACGTCGTGATCGTCGCGAGGCGCAAGAAAGAGCAAGCCGCTCAACACACAGATGGCCGCCGCGATAGCCAGGCGCGCCAACGCCGGGCCGATTCTTTGGCTCATGTCGATTGCGGAATCCAGAAACGCAGCATTGAAGACCGCGCACAACGAGCACATGCACAAAACCAACGTGAGCGGTCTGGCGAGGTCGACCAACATGCTCCCAACCTCAGGATGCCATCAGTCTAACTCTGATTGTGAGCTTGCGCGGGCCAGAAAAACGGGGCGCAGAATCGCGCCCCGCATTACTTGCCTAGTCAGGAGAGCTACTCGTTGGCCCCGAAGGTCTTGATGTCCTCCGGCGCATCGGCCACGGCTACTTTCTCCTTGCCCTGGACCATGACGCGGACATTCTCCACCACGTCGGGGTTGGCCAGAGTCGTGACATCGCCGGTAGCCATGTTGTTGGAGATGGCCGCCAGAATACGCCGCATGAGCTTGCCGGAGCGGGTC
>JASHXK010000541.1 GCA_030043575.1 Terriglobales bacterium | reverse complement strand
CCGACCAACGGTAAGCCGCCGGATTCGTATGCCGTAATGGACCTGATGCGCCTTCCGCTCGGTATTCTCACTGGGGTTGGCTTCATCGGAGCAGGCGCGATCGTTCGCAAGGGCGACCTGGTGCTGGGTATCACCACGGCGGCAACGATGTGGTTTGCCACGGTAGTCGGATTATGCCTCGGTGGCGGCCAGGTGATTCTAGGATCGGTGGCGACGGCGCTCGGCCTGATCGTGCTGCGCGGTCTTCATGGCATTGAAAGCGGCGTTGAGCGGTACCAGAATGCCGAGCTTCGCCTCACTGTTGACGACACGAGTCTTGGCGCGGAAGAGCTCCGAAGCCGGCTTCTGGCTGCACGCTTTCAGGTCGACTCGCTCTCCCTGACGCATTTCGTCGACCTGCACCGTAAACGGTTCGACTGTGAAGTGCGCTGGCGGATGGAGGGAAAAGGTAAGGCCGGCGTGCCGCAACTGCTGGGACAGTTTGAGCAGCTGCCCGGACTGATCGAACTCGAGTGGAAGGCGGTGGGGACAACCTGAGATGCTTGGCCCTATTTGGCGTTCTCATCGACTTCAAATATTCCAAACGTATTGCCTTCCGTATCAATGAAGTAACCCTGCCAACACCTGCCGGGCACGGCAAATTTTGGCAACGCAACCATCCCACCGGAGGCAAGTATCTTTCCCTCGACCGCGTCGAAATCTTCCACCTGGAAGGAACAGACAAAAGCGTTCGTCCCGGACCTCGACGGAGGCCTTGGCGCCGGCCTGCTCAGCAGCCCACCTCGAACTCCTTCCGCTTCAATTCGCCAATATTCAATCGGCAATCCTTTAGCTTCGGCAAAATGCCAGCCCAAGACCGTGGAATAGAAGGCAATCGCGCGCCTGATATCGTCAGCTTGAATCTCGAAATACATAGTTTTCTAAACCTAAGCGCCGCCGGCTCGTTCTGTGTCAGCCGACGGGCTGGGTGCAGAATGCGCAGCGCTTGGCGGACAGCGGAATATCGCTCTGGCATTCGGGACACTTCTTCTTGTCGGGCAAAGCTTGCTTTTCAAAGCGTTTCATCAGTGTATTCACTGGCAGAACCACGAAGTAATAGATGGCAGCGGCGACCAGCAGGAACGAAATCACCGCGTTGATGAAGTCTCCGTAAAGAAACTTCGCGCCGTTAAGCTCGAACGAGAAGCCGGAAAAATCAGGCTTCTTGACCAGGGCCGCGATAATCGGCGTCAGCAGGTCTTTGACGAATGCGCTGACCACCGTGCCAAATGCTGCGCCAATTACTACGCCAACTGCCAAATCCACCACGTTGCCACGCAGTACGAAGTCGCGAAAGCCTTTGAGCATGGGTCTCCTCCGCTGATACGTCGCGAATCATTGTGCGCGTCTTACGGCGAAATCTCAAATGCAAGCGGGCAGCAGCGCTGCTATGAATTCTCGTTCGGCGTAACGCAGACCACCCTGACGCGGCCTTATTCCGCGCTACCTCCCGGCTTGAAGATCATTCCCTGGCTGGTCTTGCCGTTCATCATCACCATCAAAGGCAACTCGAAGCGCAAATGCCGCACACAGCTGTGCTCTTCCACGGCTGGCTGTGCCGCCAGCCACTGCCAGTCAAGAAAGCCTTCGCCGGCATCCGGATTCACGGTGAAGTATCCGATCTGAAAGGCGGTGAGATTCTGGAAGAAGTGGCTGCCTTGCGAGGGAGCCACGCGAAAGTCGTGAAAGCCGCATTCGACAATCACGCGCGCGCCGGAGATCTGGTCCCACGCCACCGGAATCCCCAGCCAGGGGTCGGTCGAACCCCAGCGGCCTACACCGATCAGTACATACGGCGTGTTGCTGTCGCTCAATTTGGCGTTGAAGTGGGCGACACTCTGCGCCACTTCACGGCTGCGCGCGCGTTCGAAGCGATGCGCATCGACCACGATCAGGTCATGCAGATCGTGCAGCCGCCCGTGCCCCAACACCACGGAGCTCTGGCAGACCAGCTTCTCCGGCTCGACATCGCTCATCCGTATGTCCTCGCCCTCGCGCGAGAGCACGAGCGGCCGCAACTGAAGAAAGCCGAACTCGGCCGGCCCATCGTTGTCTTTCGGCAGGCGCACGGCGAACTCGATTTCCACTGGCCGCCCCAGCGAGTCTTCGCCCAGCGTCATGAGCCGATCGAGAATCTGCGGCAAGGGAAAGACCCCGTGCTTGAGAATGGGAGCGAAGCTCACGATGCGAGGTCCGTTGCGGCTCAACCCGTCATATACCGCGTTGTTATCCACTGAATAGGTCGATGCAACGGTCTGCAACGTGCCATCACTCTCGGCAACATTCAGACTGAACGGCAGCTCACGCAGCTCATTGCCAGTGTCAGCGGAATACCCCTGATGGTTCAGGTCCAGCGCCCAAAACTCGGTCTGCGAGTTCGCGATCATGTCTTCGACCGAGGAAAACTGCACCAGATGCCGTGGGTGTCGGGGGCTGAACGTCAGACACCTTCCTCCGCTCACCACAGCCCGTCCCAGTCCTAAGGCGACGGCAGCGAAGCCATCCGCAACCTTGATCGGGCCAATGGGATAAAAGTTGCGCGATCGCACAACGCCGGAGAAATCGGGATAGAAGCGATTACCGTGCGCACCGCCGACTACCTGCTGCAGCACCACCGCCATCTTTTCTTCTTCCAGGCGATAGGGTGTAGCGCGAACGTAAGCCTTGGCATGCTGACTGAAGGTCGAGACATAAACCAGCTTGATCGCTTCCAGCAACTGCTCCAGCCGTACCTGAATATCAGCATGGCAGTTGCCCAGCATGAAGGTTTCGTAGACGCCGGAGAACGGCTGATATTGCGAGTCTTCGAGCAGGCTGGAGGATCGTACCGCCAGCGGATAACGCACTGCCTCCAGGAACGCGAGCAGGCTGTCGAGCAGTGAAATTGGAAATGGCGCCTCTAAGAATCGGCGTGCGATCTCGGCATCATCGTCGCTGTGAATCGCAAAATCGAGCAGATCGTTCTCGGCGAGAAAGCGATCGAAGATTTCTGTCGTCAGTACCAGAGTCGGTGGCACAGCAATGCGAATGCTCGGAAAGCTGCGGCCGATTCCCTGCTGCCGCAGGATGTGACGGATGAACGCCAGTCCCCGCGCCTTGCCGCCCAGCGAGCCATTGCCGATCTCGAGGAAAAAGGCGTCGGTGGGCTGAAAAGTCGCCGGGTTGAATTCGCCGATCAGCGTCTGACTCTGCTCGCGCCGATACTCCACGATCGATTCGATCAGGTCGCGGCGCAGGTTCTCCAATGTGCCAAAGTCGCTCACCTTGCGCGGCCGCAGCTTCTGCGCCACCGCAAATTCTGTCCTCGCCATCAGCCAATGCGAGAAGTGATTGCGCTCCGCGTGATACGCGAGACTCTCTTCGGGCACGGTCGCCAGACATGTTTCCAGAGCATTCAAGTCGGAGGCTCGCGCCACTTCGGTTGTGCCGTCCGGCAGGCGAAAAACAAAATCGCCGAATCCCATCTCTTCCGTCAGGATGTGCCGTAAATCGCCCAGCAGCGTGGGCGAGCGTTTCTGCAGGAAGGAGTAACCGTC
>JASHXK010000540.1 GCA_030043575.1 Terriglobales bacterium | reverse complement strand
CAGAACAAGGGGGACTTTGCAATTCGCACGAAGTTGCGCCTGTGCCTCCCTTCACCTCGGACGAGCTTGTTTGGTAACCCACGAGAGAAGGGAGCGAAGTAGTGAGAATATAGCAAGATTCGCATAGCGAGTCATGCTTTTTTCAAGCTGCTCAGGGCAGTAGTTCTTTTGAATTAGAGTCGCCACCGGCGCGTGTGCGCCATCCGGTTCCGGCGGGCTCGATTTATCTTCTGCGGCACGCCTGAAGGCGTCCTTTCAAGGCACGATGTCAACAGACCAAGCTACGTCCAGCTTGTTCCGGCGGCAAGGGGGCAGATAGCATTTTCGCGCGGGTGGTCTATGCAACTTTAGTAAGATGGGATATGTTCGGGGCCAAACTGGTTTTCTGGTGACAGTTTTGCGATAACTTTCCGCCGGCAGGCGAACCGCAGACTTCCCATCCGAACCAGGTCGACGAACCCGTTTCTTGCCACGTCTTATAATCGAGAGATGCCCACCCGCTGAAACTGCATTCTGTGCACCCCGGATTAGCGGCGATGATCTGCGAAGTCGGCGCCCGGCTTGGCAGGCCTGCGGGCGTTCATGATATGGAATTCCGGCTCGTCAGTTCGTACAAACCGCAGGGCGATCAAGCCAACGCGATCCACTCGCTGACCCGTGGTGTCTACGACGGCGACAAGCATCAGGTGCTGCTGGGTGTCACCGGATCGGGCAAAACCTTCACGATGGCCAAGGTCATCGAGCAGGTGAATCGCCCGGCGCTGATCCTGGCGCACAACAAGACGCTGGCGGCGCAGCTCTATCACGAGTTCAAAGCCTTCTTCCCGCACAATGCGGTCGAATATTTCGTCTCCTACTACGACTATTACCAGCCTGAAGCCTACATTCCCGCCGGCGACGTCTACATCGAAAAAGAAGCGACGATCAATGACGAGCTGGACAAGCTGCGGCTGTCGGCGACCAGGTCGCTCTTCGAGCGCCGCGACTGCATCATCGTCGCCTCGGTGAGCTGTATCTACGGACTCGGCTCGCCCGATGCCTATTACGGCATGCTGCTGTTCCTGGAAAAGGGACAGAAGATCAAGCGCGATGACATCACGCGCAAGCTGGTCGAGATTCTCTACGAGCGCACCGACGGCGATTTCCGCCGCGGAACGTTTCGCGTGCGCGGCGACATCATCGAAATATTCCCCACTTATGACGATTCTGCCTATCGCATCGAGCTTTGGGGCGACGAGGTCGAATCGCTGGCGCAGATCGATCCGCTCTTCGGCACCGTGAAGCAGAAGCACGTGCGCCTGCCCATCTATCCCAAGACCCACTACGTGATGAAACCTGAGCGGAAGAATTCCGCGGTCGCGTCGATTCTGGAGGAGCTGGCGTGGTGGGAAAAAGAACTCGAGAAGCAGGGAAGAATGGTGGAAGCGCAGCGCGTCCATCAGCGCACCCGCTTCGATCTCGAGATGATTAAGGAGATGGGCTACTGCCACGGCATCGAAAACTATTCGCGCCACTTCACCGGACGCCTTCCCGGTGAGCCGCCGCCAACGCTGCTGGATTATGTTCCGCGCGACTTCCTGCTCTTTATCGACGAGTCGCACCAAACGATTCCGCAGGTTCACGGCATGTGGCACGGAGATCGTTCGCGCAAGCAGACGCTGATCGAGTACGGATTCCGGCTGCCGAGTGCACTGGACAATCGTCCGCTCACCTTCGAAGAGTTCGAGCACCGCGTGAATCAGGCAATCTACGTTTCCGCGACGCCAGGGCCGTATGAGCTGACCAGGTCCGCCGGAGTTGTTGTTGAGCAGATCATTCGGCCGACAGGATTGATCGATCCCGAAGTCGAAGTTCGTCCGGTGAAGGGCCAGATCGACGATCTGCTGCATGAGATTCGCGATCGCGCGAAAAAAGGCGAGCGAGTACTTGTCACGACACTGACCAAGCGCATGGCGGAAGATCTGGCCGAGTACTACAGCGAGGTCAGTGTTCGCTGCCGCTACATGCACTCGGAAATCGAGACGCTGGAACGCATCAAGATTCTGCGCGATCTGCGCAAGGGTGAATTCGATGTGCTGATTGGCATCAACCTGCTGCGCGAGGGGCTCGACCTGCCGGAAGTCTCGCTGGTCGCGGTGCTGGATGCGGACAAGGAAGGTTTTCTCCGCTCGTCCGGATCTTTGATCCAGACCATCGGCCGTTGCGCACGTAATATCAATGGCCGCGCGATTCTATATGCCGATACGGTGACTGACTCGATGCGGAGAGCCATGGACGAGACCGAGAGGCGACGAGCCATCCAGCGCGCCTACAACGAGGAGCACGGCATCACCCCGGAGAGCATCGTGCGGCCGCTGGATATGACTCTGGTCGCGGTTGCCGACGCGGACTACGCCGATCTGACCAATGAAGCCGAAGGCATGCCGGAGTTTCAGTCGCAGGAACAGCTCGACGCATATATCGCGAAGCTGGAGGGTGAGATGCGCGAAGCCGCCAAGCGCTTTGAGTTTGAGCAGGCGGCAAAACTACGTGACACCATTCGCGATCTGCGGACCAAGGAGTTCATGTTTACGTAGGGCCCTCGCGGGCTAACCAGGATTATTCACGAACGGTCCTGGGCTTTGAAAGGGCATGGCTTCAGCCGTGCCGTACGATGGGTCTCTCAGTTACGGCTTTAGCCGCTGAGGCACCTCGCTTTTGGTTGCAAACGTCAGGCCTCCTCAGAGGCTAAAGCCTTGGATTAACCGGGCGTTTCGGCACGGCTGAAGCCGTGCCCCTTCAAACCGTCAAGTCAGGATAGGCCCTGGCTAATCTCTAGTTGCTGATTGCTGACTGCTAGTATGGCCCGATAATCCCGCCAATGTTTCG
>JASHXK010000539.1 GCA_030043575.1 Terriglobales bacterium | reverse complement strand
ATCACCGCTTCGATCTGTGGCAGGCGCCGCCGTGGTTCGCCGAGCGGCTGCGTCGCGACTTTCCCCAGATCGATGTGGTTCATCTTCACGACTACAACCGCATTAACGACGAAATCGCCGATGCCGACATTGCGATCGCATGGTCGCTGCGCGGCGAGCAGATCAACTCTGCCAGGAAGCTGAAGTGGATTCACTCGACCGCAACCGCAGTCCACTACTTAATGAGCGACGAACTCCGCGCCAGCAATATTGTCGTGACCAACGCCCGCGATGTTCACGGCCCGGTTGTCGCCGAGCACGCCATGGCGCTCGTCTTCGCGCTGGCCAAGCGCCTGCCGCAGGCGATGCGATATCAGCAGCATAAGCATTGGGCGCAGCAGGACATCTGGAATGCGCGGCCTCGTCCCCGCGAATTGAAAGGCGCGACGATCACGATCGTCGGCCTCGGCGGCATCGGACGGCCGCTGGCAAAGATGGCCAGCGCTCTCGGCATGCGCGTGATCGGCGTCCGCGAACATCCGGAGCGCTCTTGTGAAGGTGTGGAGAAGATCTACGGATTCGATCGTCTCGACGATGCGTTAGGACGCGCCGACTTTGTTGTGCTGGCCTTGCCGGTCACGCCGAAGACGCATCACCTGATTAACGCCGTGCGCCTCGCCTGCCTGAAACGTGAAGCCTGCCTGATCAACGTCGGACGCGGCGTTCTCATCGACGAAGCAGCGCTTATAGACGCGCTGCGCAGAAAGAGTTTCGCCGGTGCCGCACTCGATGTCACAACCGAGGAACCGTTACCGCAAGAGTCACCGCTGTGGGCGATGGAAAATGTCTTCATCACGCCGCACATTGCCAGCTTGACCGAGCAGATGTGGGAGCGTCACTACGACACGTTCACACGGAATCTCCGCCGCTTCTTGCAGAACGAGCCGTTGCAGTGGATGGTCGACAAAGAGAAGGCGTACTAAAAGGCGGTCAGTGTGTTGTCTTGCTTCGTATCAGGGCACGACTTCAAGTCGTGCCGAAAAATTCAAACAAGAACTCGGGCTTTAGCCCCTGCACCAGCAATCGCAGGGGCTAAAGCCCGCATCTTAACGGCGCTGCTTGCGGCACGACGAAAGTCGTGCCCTGATACAAAGCTCCCTCCTGAAAGGGAAAACCGCTATTTTGCCGGCCTGGAACAATGTTGGGCAGGATCCGCGCTAGAACTCACCTCTTCTTCGTCGCCTTCTTCGCCTTTGCCGGCGCCTTGCTCGTGGCTCTGGGAGCCGGCTTCGGCTTGCTGCCTCCGCCGCCGGGAACATTGGTTCCCGACGTCACTCGTCCCTGCGTCAAGTCCACGGTCACGCTGTCGCGCACCGTCACGGTGCCCCCCTCAGCCGTCTTAAAGGTGATCGTGATCGTGTTGCCGTCCGTGACCAGGGTGAGATAACCGAACTCCGCGATGGGATCCACTTCCAGCGTGGTATCGCCGATGGTGTAGGGCGCGGTCGGCACCGATCCCTGCGGCGCCGTCGCCGCGTATCCACCGGATCCGGAAACGATGTACGGAACGTGCTTGCCGTTGACCACCCGCGTGAAGCGCTGATACAGATGCGCATGTCCAGAGAGCACCACGTCGGGCCACAGTCCCGCGGCCTTGCAGCAGCTGTCCATATCCTGCTCGATGCCGCTGGAACCGCCATGCTTGGCGTCGACCGACGCGGGAGGATGATGCACCGCCAGCAGTATCGCGCGGGGACCGCTCTGCTTGAGCGTCTTCAACCGCTTCAATTCGCTTGTCAGGAAGGCGAGCTGCACATCTCCCTTCAGCACGGGGAACTTGCCACCTTGCGACGAGATCACGCCCGCACCGGAGTCCAGCACATTGCTGTAGAGACCGATGATCGAGACGAACGGCGCATCCAGCGTGAAGTAAACCGCCGCCTGCGTCATCACCGAGCGCAGCAGGGTACCGGCGTCGGGCGACGGCCCAATTGCCGCCGCGCAGAAGTTATCCAGGAACGCCTGCAGCGTAGGAACCTGCGGAGCGCTGGAGTTCGGTCCGTACACCATGCCGTCGTGATTTCCGGGGATGGCGAAGATCGGCCGGTCGTAATCGCGAAACGGCTCGTAGAACTGGTCGTAATAGTATTGCGCCTCGCCGAAGTTGTAGACGACATCGCCCAGGTGAAAGAAGAACGCCGGCCCAGGCAATCCTCCGCTTTGCACATCGGCCGACATCGCATCGGCCACGCCCGCTTCGTTAGCAATGGCTGTCGCTGCGGTCTGCGAGCGGCTTACCTTCGCCGCGCCGGTGTCACCTACCGAGTGGAACGTAATCCGCTGTGCCGCGTTGATCGCGGTGATGATCTCCGCCGGCACGAAATTCGCCAGATCGAGTTGCAGCGCGGCGCCGGCACGCGGCGGCGGAATCGGCTGCACCTGATTCTGGTGCTGTTTGTAGTACACCGACTGGTAATATTGCGCGCTGACATTGTCCTGTTGAAAGGAAGTTTCATCGGGGCTGGGCGTGGGCTCGGCATAGAGCCGCCCTTGCGGACCTGTCATGGTGCCGGTGGCATTGGGTACTTTGTTCAACATAGATTTCTCCTCTTTCCGGCGAATCTTGGCGACGCGTATTCGTCGATTCGGTTAGGGCAGACTTTCCGCGGGAGGGTTCTTCACTACAAGGCGATTGGCTAATTCTCCTCGTTCGTTATGGTTTGTCAATGGAAAACGAACGCGCCGGTAGCGGGTCAATATCAACTCAACCGTTTGACAACTTCGCCTATTGCGACGATCAGGATCACAAGACTGCCGCTGAGGACGTAGCCCCGCTGGTAGAGCGTGGGTTCGTAGCGGGACTTTCTAAATCCCAAGTATCGATTGAATTGCTCAGCGAAGATGCTATACCAGATGCCGTAGATACCTATGGCAGTGGCCGACGCCGCTAGGATCAAGCCCATTGCTCTTGATCTTCTACGAGCACTTTCAAGCTAAGCCTCGTGTCAATTCCCTAACTCGAAACTCGAAACGTCAAACTCGAAATTGCTAATTGCTAATTGCTTCCGGCGCCACCGGCACTGTGAAGTAGAAGACCGAGCCGCTGCCCATCTGCGAGGTCACCCCAATGGTTCCTCCGTGCGCTTCGACAATGGCTTTGGCGATCGCCAACCCCATTCCCGTGCCTTGCACGCGATAGCGCTGGTCGCGTCCACGATAGAACTTTTCGAAGATCAGCGACTGCTCCAGATCGTCGATGCCCGGTCCTTGATCGGCCACGCTGATGTTCACCATCCTGCCGGCTCGTTCTGCAGTGATGGTGATCGGAGACCCGGCGGGCGAGTACTTGGCGGCATTCTCCAGCAGCTGCACCAGAACGTCCGCAACGCGCTCCTGATCCGCCAGAACCGGCGGCAGCGTCTGGGAAAGCTGCACCTTCACGTCGCGTCCGGTCAGAACTAGTTTGGATTTGTCCAGGGCCGCCTCAACTACCTCGCTCACAGTGTGCGGCTCTCGGCGAAGCTCCACTTTCTGGGCATCCAGTTGTGCCATCTCCGCCGCTTCGCCCACCAGGCGGTTCAGCCGATCGGTTTCTTCGTTGATGACTGTAAGCAACTCCTCGCGGCTGTCGGCGTCGATGGGATCCGGCCCCAGCAGCGTCGTGACCGAGAGCTTGATCGCCGTCAGGGGAGTGCGAAATTCGTGCGTGACGCTGTCCAGCAGCGCCGAGCGCAGCTTCTCGCTCTCGCGGGTGGCTTCTGCCCGCGTCAGAGTTTCCACCGCGTGCGCCCGTTCGATGGAAATCGCAATCAGGCTGCCCACCGCCTCCAGCGTCTCGCGCGACAGGATCGCGCCCTTCAGGCCGAGGCTTCCCACCGATGTCACTCCCATGCGCAGCGGGACAAAACACAATTGCTGCTCTTCGTCGACCACCAGTTCGCCGCGGCCGCTCACTGACTCCAGTTGCTCCTCGCTAAGCTCGGGATGATCCAGTCCGGTGCGATAGAATTCCTTGCGCTTGGGCAGATACATGGCGGCTGCCGTCAAGCCAAACGCGTCACGCACGAAGTGCGGAATGTTATTCAGCAGCTTCATCACGTTGTCGGTCGCCAACAGCTGCTGGCTCAGGAAGTACAGCCGTTCGACTTCCTTGCGGCGCTTGTTCGCATTCTCCGCCTCGCGCCGGGCACGCTCGGAAAGCCGGCTGGCCAGAATCGCGCTGATCAGAAATGCCAGCAGCGCGATCCAGTTCTGCGGGTCGGCGATGGTGAAGGTGTGTACCGGCGGCAGGAAGTAGTAGTTAAACGCCAGCGTGGCCACCACCGCGGTGGTGGTGGCGATGGTCAATCCCCAGCGGCTGGCGAGGCCTAACACCACCAATAGGAAAGTGAGCGCGACCGTGGTTTCGTTGACCTTCAGCCGCCCATAAACCACGACCACCAGCGCGACCGTAGCCATCGCGACGGCGTAACGAAACAACAATGTCCGCAGGTTCTGGTGCGACAAGGCGGTCTGCCATCGGGAGTGCCCGGCGCCCCGGGCCTGCGGTTTTTCGTCCACGGCTCGATTGTACCGAATCGACTTTTCATCTCCGCTGCCGCAGAATAATTGCTCATGCAAAAAACACCCGAGCAATGGCTGGAGGTCGCCGCGCCGGAGAAGAAAGCCGGCGTCTTTAAGCTGTTTCTCGGCTACGCGCCGGGCGTCGGCAAAACCTATTCGATGTTGAGCGAAGCCATTCGCCGCCAGAGCCGGGGCGAGGATGTCGTCATCGGCGTGGTCGAAAGCCACGGCCGCCAGGCGACGAAAGAACTGGCCGCCCGCCTGGAGACCATACCGCGCAAGGAACTTAACTACAAAGGCACAACCTTCTACGAGATGGATGTGGACGCGATTCTCGCCCGCCATCCGCAAGTGGCGATCATCGACGAGCTGGCCCACACCAACATCGACGGCAGCAAGCATCACAAGCGCTACGAAGACGTGCTGGAACTGCTCGACAACAAGATCGACGTGCTCTCCACCATGAATATTCAACACCTGGAGAGCGTGACACCTCTGGTGCACAGGATCGCCGGCATCATCGTGCGCGAGACTGTTCCCGACTGGTTGTTGCAGCGCGTCGACGAAATCGTGTTGTCGGATGTGACGCCGGAAGCGCTGCAGACGCGCATGCGCCGCGGCGACATCTATCCTATGGAGCGCGTGGATCGCGCGCTCGGCAGCTTTTTCCGGCCCAGCAATCTCATCGCGCTGCGCGAGATTGCTCTGCGGCACGTCGCCCAGGTGGTCGATCGCAGTCTGGAACCGTACATCAAGACGGAGATCGATCCCAACCGCGAGCTGCAGGTGCGCGAGCGGATAGCCGTGGGCATCAGCTCCAATCCCGCCGCCCAGTACCTGGTAGCCCGCGCCTTACGCATGGCCCAGGCCGTCAATGGCGAGCTGTTTGTCGTTTATGTCGACATCGGTTCCGATGATAACGACCCCGAGCGCCAACGTTCCTTGCAGGCCAACTTTCAATTCGCGGAGAATCTCGGCGCTAAAGTTGTCAGGCTGAAAAATAAAGAAGTGGCGCACGCCATGGCCGAGTTCGTGCGCGAGAAGCACATCACCCAGGTTATCTTCGGACACTCCGCCACCAGCGGCTGGCGCAGGTATCTGTTCCTGTCTGCGGTTCATCGCTTCCTGCGCGATGCGCCTGCCGTCGATGTTCACATCGTCAAACAACAAGTGGACTGAAAACGCAGTTTCCAGTTTCGAGTTTCAAAACCCAGCGAGTTTCTTGTTTGCCCGGCAAATACGAAGCACGGCGATTAAAGTTACAGATTTGACTTGAAACTCGAAACTTGAAACCGGTTCTCTATTTCTTCACCAGCGCGTCGGAGAGCAGGTGGGCCTTGGTGGCGAGATTGTAGGCGCGCTCGAAGTCGCCGTCCTTGGTCGCGGTTCGCGACTGCCCGATGTAGGAGCGAATCTGATTCACGATCTCTTCTTCATCGTGCGACAGCGTACGACTCAAGCCATTCAGGGCTTTCTCAGTTTCGTCCAACAGCTGTGCCGTGGTTTGCTTCTGCTGCGATAGCTGCGCACTGGTAACGTCGGCGCCAATCGCAGTGGCGGGGGCTTCCCCTGCGGGATTCGCCGGCGGATGAGCCGCCGCGATCGTGGTGTTTCCGCTGCTAGCCGGCGCGGTCGCAGCCGGGGAGGTGCTGTTTTGCGCAGTGGTACTCGCAGGAGGCGATGTGCTCTTCTTCTTGTGATGTTGTACCGGCTTGGGTTTCTCTGGCTCGGCAGGCGGCGCCTCCTGTTTGGGCGCAGGCGCCGGAGGCGGGGGTGGAGTTTCTTCAGAGATCTCCGGTGGCAGGGACGACGGAATCGTATCAACCGGGGCTTTCGCCTGGGCTGGCAGCTGGGAGGGTTTCTTGGAGCAACCCGCGCTGTATAGCAGCACCAACACTACTACCACGGATACGATAATTTGGCGCAAGGGTCTCATTTGCAGGACTGTTAACCTGCGGCTGCGCATGAGTCGCAGGCCGAAGTGGCGAAGCCGGCGTGCGCAACCTTTACTCCCATCATAAACACCGGCGGCGAAAAGTACAGTGGCAGGCCACTTGGCGCTGAACTGCCAGGGATGAGCCTCACGTCTGTGTTATGACCTCTGCCTGTTCGTGCTGGCTAGCTACCGTCAACGGCAAGAGCAGGCGGAACGTCGTGCCGCGGCCCACTTCCGTTACAAAGTCCAGCGCCCCGTTGTGGAGCTGTAGAACCCGATAGCTCATCGCCAGACCAATGCCACTGCCTGTTTTCTTGGTCGTGAAATAGAGATTGAAAACCTTGTCCCGAACCTCGGGCGGGATTCCGCCCCCCTGGTCCTTGACCTCAATGGTTGCCGCTGAGTCCTGTTGTCGTGCGGTGATGTTGAGTGCGCCGCCGCTACTCATGGCCTGCACTCCATTCAGCACCACATTTAAGAGAGCCTGTTTGATCAAGTCGGCGTCGGCCCGGACCGGCAACGCCTCCTTGCCCAGTTGCGTTTCAATTCTCACGCCCTGCTTGGCGGCTTCCGGAGAGGCCAACAAAGTAACGTCTTCGATCACCCGCCGCAAATCAAAGTCGCTGAGCCGCAACTCCACCGGACGGTTGAAATCCACCAGCATTTCCACCACGCGGTCGAGGCGATGAATTTCCCGCCCGATGACATCCATGTGGCGGCGGGTGTCGGGGTCGCTTTCGCGCATCTTCTCGCGCAGCAATTCCAGATGCACGACGATGGCGTTGATCGGGTTCTTCACTTCGTGGGCTACGCCGGAGGTGAGTCTGCCAATTGCCGCCAAGCGGCGCGAAAGCTCTATCTCGTTTTCGATGCGGCGAACCGACTCGGCGTCGCGCATAGTAAGCAGCGCTCCGATGCGCTCGCCGCGCTCGGCAATAAAATCCAGGCCGATCTGGATCCGCCGTCCATTCTCCAGCTCGATTTCACGCTGCGGAATCGGCCGATGCAAGGCAAACGAATCCAGCACAATGCGACCCAGTTTGGTGGCGTCGGTGAAGACTTCTTCGACTGGATTGCCCAGGATCTCTCCCCGTGGCCGTCCGATGAAGCGCTCGGCGGAAGCGCTGACCAGCACCACACGCGTGTCGCGGGTGAACAGAACCAGCCCGTCCTGCAGCGCACCCATGATCTGGTCGAGGTTCTCCTTCAAGGCGCTGAAAACCTCTTTCACGTCGCGAATCTGGCGTCCCAGGCGATCGATCTTGGTATGCACCAGTGCGTATTCGTCGGTGCGGCGCGGGTCTGGTTCCGGCGCTGTGTCGCTTACGCCGGCAGTCATCTGATCCAGACGGCGTCCAATCGCCTCCAGAGGGCGCAAAGCAATGTTCGACAATCCCGCCGCCACCATCATCGAGATTAGAATGGCAAACACCGAAAAATAGAGCGCGCGGCGCAGTTGCGGCTGCACCTCACTCTCCAGAAACACGGTGGAGATGCCGACGCGAATATCGCCAAAGCGCTGGCCTTCACGCTGAATGGGAAGATAAACGTTGTAGACGCGCGGTACCCCGAACACCACCTTGAGCTGTTCCGTGAAACTGCCGTTGCGGATCTCTTGAAAATCCTTGCGCTCCTCCAGTTGTGTACCGATGGCGGAGGGATCGGTGTGCACAATGGCTCGGCCGTTCACATCGGCAATGGCAGCGTCGGAAACGGTGGGCGAGAATCCGATCACCGACTGCAGCAGGGTATTGAGTCCAACGTCTGCTTTCAGCGCCTCTTCCAGCACCTTCTGTACTTGTTGGGGATCCGCTTCGGTGACCAGCGAACTGCCTACATCGACTTGGCTGGCACGGCGAGCGCTTTCCTGAATCTCTTTGGCGATGAAGTCGGCGCTGTCATAGGCTTCGATGATGCGCTGTCGCACCATGCGCGACACGTAAAAGTACGAGAATAAGCCGACCAGGGCCACCACCATGCCACTGATGGAGAGCACCAGCTTTGTCTTTAAGCGTATTTGTCCCATGGGAGACCCGACAACCCCAGCTGTTGCCGCAATCATAACAGCCCTGGCATCGGCGGAAAACCGGGTGGGCCGAACCACGGCCCACTGCTGCCATGAAGCAGAGCCGCCGGTTTATGTTAATGTTTTTCGGCGGTGTTTAATGTCGGGAAGCAACAAAAAGCGGGAATATCCCGTCTAATAACGGTTTGCCATTCGTCGATCCGCAGATGATGGCAGGAGAGCAAAGTGGCCCACACGACAACCGAAGAGGGCAAGAAGGCACAGAGCCAGACTGTCACCAAGCTTCGCAGTCTGTCGCATGATCTCAGCAATTACATTGAGACCATCATGCAGGCTTCCTACCTGTTGGGGCAGGGGCAGCTCGAAGGCAACAACAAGAAGTGGTTGGAGATGGTGGATAAGGCCGCGCAGGACGCAGCGCGAATCAACCGTGAGATCCGCGAAATATTGCGCTCGCAGAGCTGACGGTCTCTTCGCCGCTGCGGCCCGCTGAACCCCGTGGTCTGGCGTCCGCCACCGGCTTCGTGTCGGTTCGCCAATTTCCTTCTACATGTACTTGGGCGAGTACTTGGTCAGCAAGTTCACCAGTGGTTTGCCGGCGGGCGTTGCTTGAACCACGCCGTCCTGGACGATCTGCGCCGCGTTCACGTCTTTTCCGTAAAGGTCTTTATTGGCGCTATCGTCGCTGCCCATCGACGCGCTACCGAGCGAAGCGCCGGCGAAAAGACCCTTCGACTGGGAATAGGTCAGGATGTCGATATTGGGATCGTTCCACCCGGAGGCACTGGCGCTTGAGGGCCCGGCTGTTGCTTGTGCATCAGCGCCTAGTTTGAGTTTGCCGGAGAGAACTTTGTTAGCTCCTCTCTCGGTCATGACCAGGAGCACATAGTCCGTAGCCGTGCTCCCTAACTGCGGGCCGAGACTGCCAGTGTCCAGGGTGTACATCGCGGGAGCGCTCCAGTTGCCCTTCATATTGGGGCCTGAGCGGCAGACCAAAACACCCCGGCCGTAACTGACGCCAAGACCGACGCCCACCTTCTTCACACTGGGATAAACCAGCACACAAACCGCCTTGTTCAAAACATTCTTTGGTATCTCCTGCTTATCCAGGATGGTTTGCAGAACGGCAGTCGAATCAGACAAACGCTTGTCTATTTTGTTGTCAGCCAACATCGGCAGTGCAACTGCCACACACATCAACAGAACAAAAATTTTCTTGGTCACGGCAAATCCTTTCTGCAACTGGGGCTTTGAGACGAACCGGCTCGATGGAACGAATAAGGCTACCACAGATGCGCCGACCCGCGGCTATTGCCGGCTAGCCGGGTCGTATCTCCATCGGCTGAGACGCCCTCGGCCGGAGTGTTTGCCAACTCACCTACATTAAGCTGGCCTGGAAAACTGCACCGTTGTGCTGCCTTCACCGGTGGTCGGCTGATGCGTGAAGCTACGAGACGAGTGCTGCGGCCATCGTGATCTTCGCATTCAAAACCCGGGAGACGGGACATCCCTTTTCGGCATTCTGCGCTGCTTCGTTGAACTTCGCTTGGTCAGCGCCAGGAATTTTCGCCTTCACCTCCAGATGGACAGCGGTGATGCTGAAGCCCGCGTCGGTCTTTTCCAACGTCACCGTCGCCGTGGTATCAAGGCTCTCCGCGGTCATCCCGGCGTTTCCCAGTTGTGCCGAGAGCGCCATCGTGAAACATCCCGCGTGGGCGGCGGCGATCAACTCCTCAGGGTTGGTGCCGATGCCATTTTCAAACCGCGTGCTGAATGAGTATTGCGTCTGCTTCAACACTCCGCTTTGCGTGGAAACCGTTCCTTTACCATCCTTCAAACCGCCCGACCAATGCGCACTGGCTGTGCGTTGCATATCGTCCTCCAGCGATGAAAGTTCTTCCTTGTTCAAGTTACACGAACCCAGCAGATCTTGTGTGAAAAGACGAGCGAGGGCTCCGGGGGGCGAGGATCTACAGCTCAATAGAACTCAGAGCAGCTGAGGAAGTAGCCACACTGAGGGCACACGAGCTTACAATGATTCTCCCGTAGGGCTTGGGAACAGTTGGGGCAGATTTGCATGGGCAAAACCGATTTCCCATCCGCGAAAGAGGAATGAAGCTTGCCACTCGGCGGCACGCTTGCCTTAACGATTGGAACCTTGTTCATGACTTCGGTGACAATGTATACGAATTCCGGTGGCTCCGGCCTATGGCAACTATGGTTCACAAGCACGGTCCACAGTTGGCACTGAAGTGTATGACCTGAAGGTACATGTACCTCTAGGGGGCGCTCCCGCCAAGAATTCTCTTAGCACTCGCCTGGTTCATGGCTATAATGCCAACTGGATTTCTGTCCCGGCTTGACAAAAGCGTCCGAAAGTCTTTTATGAGAGGCGCTCTCCACAAACCTGTCTGGTGTTAAACATGTAGTAAGCACTTCGTCAATAGCACCAGGCAAGCGGCGGGTTATCGTCGCTTGTCGACCGGCTGGTTCAGCGCAGATCAGCCGCCACACAATAGCAAATAAGTGCTCCACCCATACGGCAGTTTGGTTGGGAGGGCCGACATAGCTTAAACGCACCGAGCGGCTGGCCACAGTCCGGTCGGCAGCTCGACATCGTCTTTGGAGGTGCAACGTGAAACACCTGAAGAAATGTATGATCGCCACCCTTGCCGCTCTGATGCTGGCCGGAGCTCTCAGCTCGATCAGCGGCGCCACCTCGCTGCGTTCCGTCGGTCCTGTCGCTGTGGTGGGGGAGGGTACGTCGCCCGTTCCCATCGTCCTTTCGGTTCCTGACAATGACGCCACCTCGTTAGGAAATCGCTTCTGAACATGCATTGCGGTCGAGCACGACCAAAGGAGACTTCCATGAAGAACGCCCTCGTTTTCACAATCGCTGCGCTGATGTTTGCGGGTGTAGCTTACGCTGCCGCCAGTTCGCCTCCAGCTCCCGTCGCGCCGGCGAGCGTGAGTCAAGCATCGCTCCCAATTTCGGCGTGCAATCAGTTCGCTATTTGTGACTCCACCCAAGCCGTGTTCTCCCCTGGCGAGGGTTCGCCGATGCCGCTGTGTCCGCCCAACCAGAACTGTAACGACACGCTGCGGCAGATAGCCGGTGAAGGTTCGCCCATGCCGCTGTGTCCGCCCAACCAGAACTGCAATGACACGCTGCGGCAGATAGCCGGCGAAGGCTCGCCGATGCCGCTGTGTCCGCCCAAGGGAAATTGCGACAGCAAATTGCGTCCGGCGGATTGGCAGTTCGCGGCAGCGGCGATTGGATCTCGCCCGTCGTAAAGCGTTGTGGCCAGGAAGTTCGCAGGCTGTTCTGGGAAGGTACTGGTTTAGGAAGTAACCATTGGCCGGTTACCATAATTTAATATAGAAGGGTACTTGTCATGCGCTGACTCCCCGCATATTATTCCGGTTGGAGTCAATGCATCTTCACTTCATAGACTACGTCTTCTGGCTTGCGGCGCCCCTACTCCAGGCACTCACCGCTTGGTGCATGTACCGCCGTGGCCTGCATCGCGACTATCCTTTCTTCTTCAACTACATGCTGCTGCCCGTCATCTCAGAGCCGGTTCTGGGCCTGTTGATGAGATGGTCCTACAACTATTATTACTACGCCTATTATGTGAATCTCGCCCTCAACATCCTGCTTGCTTTTGCCGTTCTGCAGGAGATCTTCAAGGATGCGTTTCGGCCCTACGAGGCATTGCGTGACTTGGGAGTCATTCTCTTCCGCTGGTCGGCGTTGGTGGTATTTCTGGTAGGCGTGATGTGGGCGATTAATGCTGCTCATAAGCCGGAAAACGGAGCTCTGCAGGACGCTTTCCTGCTGGCCGACCGGGCGCTGCGCCTGATGCAGTGTGGTCTGGTGTTCTTCCTGCTGCTGTTCAGCGAATATCTCGGTATTCCGCACCGCAGTCCGCTATTCGGGATTTCGTTAGGATTTGGTTTCTTTGCGGCTATCCACATGCTGGTTGCCACCGGCGCCAGTCATCATGGCATCCTGCGCAATGCCACCTTGAGCCGGATCAACAGCGCTGCCTATCTGTTCACGGTGATGATCTGGTTCGGCTACACCTTGGCTGCCTCGCCTTCGCGCAGCAAGGTTGCCGAAGAGTCGCTGGCGCGCTCCAAGGATTGGAATTCGGCACTGCAGGATGCGCGCGTGCCGGTTACGGCAGACAGCCTGCTGGATACCATGGATCGCACCGTAGAGCGTCTGCTCTATCCGCCGCCGGACGAATCCGCCGTGAAGATTACAACCGGCAACGGGTAGGACTCCATTCCGGAACACGTCACCGCAGCCGCCCCATTGGGCGGTTTTTGTTTTGCTTATTTCTGGTGCGGATCCTTGCTTAGACCGGAGTCTTCGTCTTCCGCGGCGGATTGAAAAACGGAAGCTGCTGAACGGTCGCCCCAACTTTGTGGCGCACCGCCTCCACCGTCATCTCAACCTGTACTCTTGTCCCCGCCTGCGAATGTTGCGTTTCGATGCTGGCCAGGGCAATCAGCCGTTTCAACAGCGGCGACCATGTCGTCGAGGTTGCCTTTCCAACCTGCTCGCGGCCCTTGTACACCGGCACATGGACGCGCGAAGCTGTGGCCGGCGTCTGCGGCGCCATCCCCACGCGATCAAATAGCGCCTCGAATTCGTTCCAGTCAATCTCCAGCCCCACAAGTTGCCGCTGCGGGCCGTGCTGCTTTTCCTTTAACAGCGCCTCGCGGCCGATGAAGTTGGGCTTGTCGTAGTGCACCAGCTTTCCCAGGCCAACTTCAGCCGGGCTGTACTTCTGCGAGGGAATTAGCGCTTTCTTGCTGCTGATGTAATCAACGTCCGCGAGGATCAATCCTGCCTCGATCCGCGCCACGTCCAGCGCCAGCATTCCGGTGGGATGAATGTCGAAGCGCCGCCCCGTTTCCATTAGGACATCCCAAACCTTCACCGCATCCTGCCATTGCATCCAGATCTCATAGCCGAGATCGCCGGTGTAACCGGTCCGCGAAATGTCGACCGCTACGCCGCCGATCTTGCCGCTGGTCTTGCGAAAATACTTGAGATTGGCGATGTCAGCTTCAGTAACGCTCTTCAGCAACTTTCCCGACGTCGGACCCTGGAGCGCCAGAGCCGCAATCTGCTCTGTGATGTCTTCAATTTGTACTTCGAGGCCAATGGCATTCTGCCGGAACCAGCGCAGGTTGGGATCGGCTGCGGTCCAGCGATACCGATTTTCTTCCAGCCGCGTGATCGTGCCGTCGTCGATGACCTTGCCGCCTTCGTCACACCAGCAGCAGTAAATCACCTGATTGACGGCGACTTTGTTGATGTCGCGCGCAATCACGCGATTGACGAAGCGGGTGGCATCACGGCCGCTGATCATGTACTTGTAGAGCGGCGTGACATCGATCAGCGCCGCCGCATTGCGGATGGCGTTGTACTCGTGCTCATGGTGCGTCTCGTAGACGCTGACCGCGTAGAAGCCCGACCACTCGCGATAATTCAGACTCTGGCACAGAGCGAACGTTCTTTCATGAACAGCGGTTCCAACCGGCACGATGTCCTCGCGTGAAGCTGTGCATTATAAATGAGCGTTGCGATACGTAGTCTTTGGATTTGGTGTTGAAAGAGATTGCGCTGTGGCAAACTGAGAGATGTATGGGGGATATTCATGGGTCATGAGCAGATAAGGTGTTCCTTCTGTGGCAAATCGCAGGAGGTGTTAAAGAGGTTGATTTCGTCCCCCAAAGAACGGCCCGGAACTTACATTTGTGACGACTGCGTCCACGTTTGTGCGGAGATACTAGACAGAAACGACAGGCCGACGTCGCCGCAGGAAGAACCGCCAACCGTTATTCCGATCTGGCTAGCACGAATGCTTGGTGAACGAAAGCCAGACTGAAGCCTAACGCGAGGGCTTCGCTTCCGATAAACACAGCCCTCCCTTTACAATTCCTGTTTTATCTATGCCGATCAACGGTTCACAGCATTACAACGCCATCGTCATCGGCGGTGGCCACAACGGCCTGGTCAACGCTGCCTATCTCGCGCGGGCCGGCAAGAAGGTCCTGGTGCTCGAGCGCCGTCACGTCGTTGGCGGTGCGGCCTGCACCGAAGAGATCATTCCCGGCTTCAAATTCTCCGTCTGCTCTTACGT
>JASHXK010000538.1 GCA_030043575.1 Terriglobales bacterium | reverse complement strand
TTGGCTTTGATTTTTTCCCCGGCGTCCAGGCCATTGAGGTGCGGCATGCCGATATCGAGTAGCACAATATCGGGCTTCAGAGAAAAGGCTGCTTCCACGAGAGAGCGGCCATCGGTGGCGATGCCCACCACCTCAAATTCAGGCTCAAGCGTATTCCTGCAGGTTTCGGCGACCAGCCTATGGTCGTCGCCAATCAGGACACGCGCCAGTGGCTTGCGGATCGAACGCTCTATCATGGGAAAGAAAAGCCTACGCGACACTAGCACAACTCTCCATGATTACATCACAAATTGCTTGCCGGCATTCAGGGTTGAACTGCTTCTCCTAAAAGTAGCTTTGTTTGTAAGGATTTGCACGCGTCCGTTCGGAACAATCCCACCAAACCTGGATTGTATCTCTGTGCTACCTATAGTTTTCCTTGCCCAAGCTAGCAACAGTGCTAGTTATCCCAGTCCCTTATCCAGCGTACCTTGCCCTAGAGCCCTGTGATTTATGCGCAATCGCCGAAATGTGCGATGCCCCAGGTAGGAGACCTCCATGCACCCATGCCGTAAGCTCTCTGCGGTAATCCTCTGTGTTGCCATAGCCAGCGTGCTGTTTGGTGTAGCCGCTATGGCTCAGGGTCCGACGGAACTAAACGCGGACAGTCAGGCGAACAACGCGCCACCGCCCCCTTCGGCGCAGAAAACCGCCAGCCCCTCCGAGGATGACCTCTGGCACTTTGATATTTCGGCTTATGTTTTTGTTCCCGCAATTCATGGCACCGTCGGCGTTCCTGGACACGATGCCAGCGTTCATGTCTCGGGCTCTAACGTGCTGTCGAACTTCAACGGCGGATTGGCCGGCTGGTTTCAGGCTCGCAAGAATCGCTTTGTCATGCCCGTTGATTTCTTCTGGGCGCGGCTCGGTACGACGCAGGCTTTTCCTGTGTTGACCGACCTCGGACAAACCTCGGTCAGGTTCCTGCAGACACAGGTCGTCCTCACTCCCAAAGTCGGTTACCGCATCGTCGACATGGAACACTTCAAGATCGATGCGCTGGTCGGATTTCGCTATTGGCATGAAGGACTGACGATAACCCCGCGTCCGGCCAACGTCCCCTATTACGGGTCAGTCAACTGGGTGGATGGTGTGGCCGGTGGGAAGTTCGAGATTCCCTTCTCGCCGAAAGTCTGGATTACGGCCGGCGGCGACGCCGGTGGTGGCGGGGCGAAGCTCGACTACCAGGCGGTTGGCACTTTCAACGTTCAGCCCAAACCAATGTTTGGACTGTTTGTCGGTTGGCGCTATCTGTACGCCGATTACGTCGGCAACAAAGGCTTCCTGTTTAACGTAGCTCAGACTGGCCCACTTCTCGGCTTGAACATGCAGTTGGGCGGCAGGCCGCCGGCTCCGCCGACCGCCAGTTGCTCGGTTGCGCCTACCGAAATCTGGTCCGGCGACCCGGTGACTGCGACCATCAGCACACAGAACTTCAATCCCAAACACACCATCACCTACGCCTGGACGGCGAGCGGCGGAAAGATCTCAGGCACAGGCACCACCGGCAATGTCGACACCACTGGTCTGGCGCCGGGCAGCTATACCGTCAAGGGAACCGCGACGGATGCCAAGGAAAAGAAGAACAACATCGCCAGTTGTGAAGCGTCCTTCACGGTGAAGCAGCCGCATCCGCCGGTGGCCGATTGCTCTGCCGCCCCGAATACGGTGAAGGCAGGTGAAGCTTCCACTCTGGCCGTCAACGCCAGCAGCCCTGACAACTTCCCGTTGACCTACGCGTGGTCTGCTTCGGCCGGACACGTCAATGGCACGGGTACGAATGTCAGCCTTGATACAACCGGCGCTCCGGAAGGCGCGCCCATCACCGCGACTGCCACGGTGACCGATTCGCGCGGACTGAGCACCTCCTGCTCCGCGACGGTCAACGTCCTGTCGCCGCCGGTCACCGTAGCCGAGGTCAGCCAGATTGGCGAATGCAACTTCAATGACGCTCGGCGCCCGGCGCGTGTGGACAACACCTGCAAGGCGATTCTCGACGACGTGGCTCTCCGCATTCAGCACGAGCCTAACGGCAGGTTCGTGATCGTGGGCTACACCGACGATCAGGAGACCGTCACCGTAAGTCAGCTGGGAGCTCAGCGCTCGGTCAACATGAAGTATTACCTCGTCAATGGCGAAGGTGGCCAGCAAATTGATGCCACTCGCATTGACGTCCGCACCAGCGGCACGGTGAAGGAGAAGGGCGCGAAAATCTACTTCGTACCTTCCGGCACAACTTTCACCCAGGAATCCGTTGCCGTTGATGAGACGCAGGTGAAGGGACAAGGCCGCAACGCTCCTGCACCGAAGAAAAAAGCCAGGAAAGCAACCACCCAGGCAGCTCCGGCTCAGTGAAGTGCTGAGCCGGGGCTTCGCCCCTCTCAAAGCCGATAACGGGCAGCCCGCAGAGGCTGCTCAGGAGCATTTCGTCGCAAGATCGGCGGGCGCTAGCGATCCTTCCCGGCTCAACGACAGAAAAGAGGACCATGAAACCAAGAGCACTGGCACTAATAATCCTTCTCTGCGCAACCTTCCTTACCGTTTCCTGTAGCAAGCAGGAAGGGCCGGTACGCGAGGCCATTTCCCATAAGGACGACTACCAGCAGGCGTACATCTACGGCTTCCCTATGATCGCCGCCTACAAGGCCATGTACGAGTTCACCATCGACAAGACGAACCCGCAGTATAAGGCGCCTTTCAACATCATCTGGAACGATTCCAAGACGTTTACCCCCAAAGATACGGCCATTGTCACGCCGAACGCCGACACGCCCTATTCGCTGCTGGAAATGGATCTGCGTACCGAGCCACAGGTAATCTGTGTGCCCAGGATCGAGAAGAGCCGCTATTACTCCGTCCAGCTATCGGATTTGTACTCCTACAATGTGGGATATATCGGCAGCCGCACGACCGGCAACGACGGAGGTTGCTACCTGGTGGCCGGCCCGAACTGGAAGGGCGAGACACCCGCGGACATTAAGAAGGTCTTTCCCATCGAGACGCAATTCGCCATCGCCATCTTCCGCACCCAGCTTTTCAATGCGGCGGATATGCCGAACGTGATTAAGATACAGAAGGGCTACTCGGCGCAGCCGCTTTCTGCGTATCTAAAGCAGCCGACCCCGCCCGCAGCGCCGCCTATCGACTGGCCGGCATTCAACGGCGATGATCCGTTCAAGCTGCAATTCCCGAAGTATTTCGCCTTCCTGCTCCAGTTCTGCCCTGAAAACCAGCAGGACCACGAGATTCGCGCCAAGATGGCCGCGATCGGCATCGTTCCGGGACAGCCGTGGGATGAGAGCAAACTTTCGGAAGCGCAGAAGGCCGAGCTTGCGCTTGGTGTGAAAGAAGGCTTCGACGCGATTGATAAGCGTGTGTCGCAGCTAGGCAAGCTCATCAACGCATGGCAGGTTGGTGCGGCACAGGGCAACCGCTCTTACTACAAAGGCGATTATCTGCTGCTGGCGGCAGCCGCTAAGGCAGGCATCTACGGCAACGATCCGGAGGAAGCCATGTATCCGCTCACCAGAAAGGACGGCACAGGCGCGGAACTGGACGGCAGCAAGCACAGCTACACTCTGACATTCGCTAAGGGTGACTTACCACCGGTCAATGCCTTCTGGTCGGTAACGATGTACGACGGCAAGACACAGTTGCTGATTGAGAATCCGATCAATCGCTATCTCGTCAACTCGCCCATGCTGCCGGGCATGAAGAAAAACCCCGATGGCTCGCTGACGATTTACATCCAGAAGGACGCACCGTCAGCCGACAGGAAAGCAAACTGGCTGCCCGCTCCAAATGGCCCAATTTACATGGTCATGCGGCTGTACTGGCCAAAGGAGCCACCAGCACCGTCGATTCTGCCTCCCGGTGACGGCACCTGGAAGCCGCCGGCCATTACGGTAGCGAAGTAGTCGAGATCGGGTAGCCTGGGCGTTGCCCATCAAGTACTCTGAAGTACGATTTATTCGCACGCTATGGAAACTCCGAGCAGCCATCGTCGTCACACGACAGCCGGGGCCCGCGCCAAGGCTCGGCGCATCATCGCCGACACCTGGCAGTCGCAGGCAAATCTGTCGCTGTTCCTGGCGCTGGTGGTGTGTATTGGCTTTGTGTTTCCAGCACTGGGCGTTGGTCGCAACGACCTTAGGCTCTACGGTGACCTCGGAACCGCCTTGATGCTGATCTCCGGAGTTGCCATTGCCTGGGGACATCGCACACTGATGTTGCTGACCGGCGCGATCTCCATTGCCACAATTGCTGTGCGGTGGATCGATTGGGTCAGACCGGGCCACACCGTGCAAATCTGGGTTGATGTCACCTCGATCGCTTCGCTTCTGGCCATCGTATTCGTTCTGCTGTTCCAGGTACTTAGTCGTGGGCGGGTGACCCATGTACGGATCCAGGGCGCTATCGCGGCTTATCTCCTGCTGGGAATCGTCTGGGCCTACGGCTATCATCTGGTGAATGTCCTTCATCCCGGCTCATTCAATGGCGCGGCCACCCTGTCCACCTTTGCCGACTGGGCCTACTACAGCTACGTAACCTTGAGCACCGTTGGCTATGGTGACATCACGCCGGCAACTTCGGTGGCGCGGATCGTTTCGGTAGGAGAAGCTCTGACCGGACAACTCTACCTTGCGGTCTTAATCGCCAGGCTGGTGGCAATGGAAGTCATTTTCTGGCAAGAAACGGCAGCGAAGGGTTAGTTTGCCCGCGCCGTGATCGAGCGCATTCACTTCCAGTTGTTCGCAATTCTCTACATCCTTTCTTGCTCTTCTGCATCTCACATCTCCAAGCGTTGCGCTCGCCAGTCTTCTGAAGCGCAGACCCGGCAGGGAACGTTGCGGGGTCCGGACGCCGCCGGGGCGTAGCGCGGGTGACCTCCAGCGGTTCCGAACGAGACACACTGGGGTGGTTCTGACTACGCTGCCGGCAGTGTGGGGAGCGGTAGCATGTTCATCCGGACGCACAGGATGCTTCGAGCTCTGGCTCTCTCCCAGGTCTTCGCGTTCATCGTTAGTTGTGGTTGGGTGGCGTGGGCGCAATCGGCCGACGACGTCCATGTCGTACCCGGTCACGATTCGCGCCATGGTCTCTCGACAACTGCGGATATCGGCTTGGCTGCCAGGCCGCTGCGCGCGGATGTCGATCTGGTGTTGGTTCCGGTCACGGCCGCCGATCCTCTGAACCAACCCGTGCTGAATCTCCATCCCCAGGACTTCACGCTCTATGAAGACGGCCTGCAGCAGCAGATTCGCTATTTCCTGCATGAAGATGGCCCTATCTCCGTAGCTCTGGTGCTGGACTGCAGTGCCAGTATGAAGAACAAGATCGAGTATGAATATCAGGCTTTGCACGAGTTCTTCAGCAACGCCAACGCCGATGACGAATACTTCGCCGTCATCGTATCCAACAAGCCGCGGCTGATTGCCGGCTCGGCTGATTCCCTGGGCACGTTACAGGATCGACTGGCGTCATCCCCTCCCAAAGGTCGCACCGCTTTGTTTGACGCCATCTACCTCGCCATAGCACAGCTGCGGACAGCGCGTTATCATCGCCGCGCCCTGCTCATCATCTCGGACGGCGGCGATAATGCCAGCCGCTATACCCGCAGCGAGATACAGAAGGTGATTGCAGAGGCCGACGTGCTCACCTACGCCATAGGTATCTTCGACGAGGAGCCGATTCCACTGCTGAAGTCGATCGAAGAGAGAATGGGTCGCAACTGGCTCAGCGAACTGACCGACGCCAGTGGCGGAAGAACCATCGCAGCGGATGACCGCCGGAGAATCCCCGAGATTGCCGGCATTATCAGCCGCGAACTGCGCAGCCAATACCTGTTGGGTTACCGCCCCACCAATTCAACCCATGACGGCAAATGGCGCAGGATCACATTGAAGGTTGCACCGCTGTCGCCTTCCGTGAAGCTGCAGCTCCATTATCGCGAGGGTTACCGGGCTGCAACCGAATGACGGAAGCCATCGTCCTTATTTGCTGAAGAAGGTCCACAGCAACGCCCGGCCGGGTCGGCCAGCTTCCAGCCTGCGCTCACCAAGCGCCAGTCCTCTTCGGAAGATGAATTTTCTGTAAAGACTCACTAGCTCGCATTTTCTTTTCACATTACTCCGGTATCATCCCTCGCAATTGCCATGAGCTTCGTGATGAAACCAACCATACTGTTCGGGACAGCCTTGCTGGTGGCCTCCGCCCTGTTCGGATGCGGCGGCGGTAACGGTATCTATCAATCCCTGGCCGTGACTCCCACCATCGCAGTGTCTCCCCCAACCGCAAACGTACAGGCAGGATCAAGCCAGCAGTTCGTCGCCGCCGTAACCAATAGCCTTGAAGACACTATTACCTGGGAGGTGAATGGCATCATCGGCGGAAACATGCAGATTGGCACCGTCGATAGCAACGGCCTGTACACCGCCCCTGCGCTCGTACCAACTCCTCCCAACGTGACCGTTACCGCCATTCTGAATGCGGCCACCAATTATTCGGCGAATTCTATCCTCACCATCACGACGGCGACGTTCAACAACTCCTCGCTGCAGGGAAACTACGTTCTCAGCTTGAAGGGCATCGCCTCCGACGGCTCGCTTTTCTACGCGCTCGGCGCGATTACGGCCGACGGCACCGGCAATATCGCCGCCGGCGAGGAAGATCTGAACGACGCGAACTCCGGCTATTCGCACGCCGCGTCTGTCACCGGAACTTACGCGGTTGGGCCGGATGGCCGCGGCACTCTGAATCTCAACAGCTCGCTGGGCAGCTTCTCCTATGCGTTTGCCCTGCGCGCCACCAACGATGCCGGGTTGAATGAGATGGACAAGGCCGTGTTCAACGCGACCGGGAGTCTGGAAGCGCAAGCCAATGCCGTCGCCACGCCTTCGGGCAGTTATGCCTTCGGCTTCACCGGCGCCAGCTCCGCTTGCGATGCGCTCAACTCCAATGGCATCTTCGGATGGAGCGGCGGTACGATGAACGGGCTGCAGGACATGAACTGCGCCGGCACGATCACGCAAAGCCAGGCTCTGACCGGCTCCTACGCTGCTCCCGACGCCATGGGACGGGGCACAGCATCCTTCTCTGCCGGCACAGGAGCTTCCGGCGTCGTCTATTACGTCGTTTCCGCCAACCGTTATCGCTTCCTCTGTCGCGACAACGCTTCGCCATTCCTGGGCAGCGCCGATCTGCAAACCCAGTCGACGTTCGCCGCCTCCGACTTCAACGGCAACTACATCATCGCCAGCTCGGCCAGCTCCACCGGCGCTCTCACCGGTTCGCTGATGCTGATCCATGCCGTGGGCGGAAATATTCCCGGCGGCTACATGGACCTCAACTCCACCGGAACCTTTAACAGTTACAACCTGACCGGCGCCTACAGTTTGAGCGCGAACGGCTACGTCAACGGCGCGCTGAACACTCCAGCGGCAGCCTTTCCCTTCAGCATGTACCTGGTCTCGCCGGCACAGGCGTATTACCTCGACCTGCGCACGGACATCTCGGGCGGTGGCACGGCGTATGCGCAGAACGTGACGTTGGTAGAATCCGGCAACCTGGCTTGGGCGGGCAGCTACGCTACCGAGCAATTCGGCTACTACGGTGCCAGCGGTGTAATTTCGCCGGGCAACAGCACTACCGTCGGTGGACAGATCTCGTCCAACGGCAGCGGGGGCCTGTCGGGCACGCTCGACATCAACGATCCCAGCGGGCTGTTTCCCGGCCTGCCGTTGCAAGGCAGTTACAGCATGGGCGTTTCCATTCTGGGGCGCGGTACCGCTGTGATCACCACCTCGGAGGGGACACGCGATTACGTCATCTACGTCGTCAACCAGAATCGCGTGGAAATGTTGGAAAGCGATAGCTCGATCACCGCCAGCGGCGATTCCATTCTGCAGTTCTAAGCCACTCTAAGTTTGCGGTGCATCGGCAGAGCGCTCCGTGAATCGGAACAGTATGATCTTGCCAACCCGTCGTGCGAAGTCGACTGCGGAGCGAACTCTACCGCTGGAACAGATAAATAGCCAGCGGAACATTATTGACCGTGTCTTTAGCAATCAGAAATATCGTGTAGGAGTTTTGCATCGTAACGACGACTGCCGCAGCTGGTAGGCTTACCCCCGATACGGTTATGGTTGCTGCGGGATACAGACCATTGTTATTCGGATCCTG
>JASHXK010000537.1 GCA_030043575.1 Terriglobales bacterium | reverse complement strand
CAGTCCCAGAAGAATCGCCTGAGGCACCAAGCTATGGCGTGGGGTCATGAAGCACCGCCTAAATAGAATTTGAACTACATGGGGGTGGAGCGGATGCTCCGCGATACCGCTAACCTGGGTAACCTGGGATGAAAAAGAGGGTCAAACGTGCCTTCGATTGCTTACCCCTGTCGTCTCTGACGATCGCTTCGCTCCGGCCGGCTGAAATCTGCCTCTTACATCTTTAATATTACAGCTCTGATTGCGACGCCTGAACCGCGCACCCGCCTGTGCCCCCCGAAGTGGCACAACTTTGATTACTCAAGGGAGAGAAGTAGATCTGCGAGGCGCCACTGGTTGCCGAGGTGTTGTCGATAATGATGCCGCTGGTGCCGCCGGTCGCCGACAAACCGTTGGCCGCGTCTGCCTCCGTGCACGTGCTAAGACCGCAGTTAGGTAAGGTAGTGGTGACGTTGAAGGAATAGACACAGGCGCCAGTGCAGGCGTTCCCTCCGCTGGTTATGGGCACGTTGCCGTTCGCCGACACGCTGGTGAAAATCCAGTCGGTGCTGGTACCGGTGTTAAAGATTTCGGTGACCGGAGAGGACGCCGCAGCCGCACTTGTCATGGGATTGTCTACGTTGCGTGCGCACTGCAGTGAGGAGCAGTTGGTCAGGGTCCCCGTACCGGTTTGGCAAGCCGCGGTGGAAAAGCCCGCGGTGGTGATGGGTATCTCCATCAGCTTGGGTAGTTCCGTTCCATTGGAGGCGTTAACATATAGATTGCCGGTTCCGCTGTTCCAATATTGGTTGTCCAGGGCGCCGATGTAAATCACATTCGTGGTGTGAACTCCCATTACGGATTCTGTAAACTCGGTGGTTGCCGTGAAACTTGCAGGAAGCTGAATTACGCCGTTACACGCCAGCGCTCCCATCCCGGCACCGTTGCACGGGCTGTTCCCGGAGTTGCTGTCATTCAAATCCTCCGATACGAATGCATACACCTGCTCAGCGCTGGAATCGACGAGCGGCCCATCGGTAATGCCAGGAGCTACGGCCACCTGAAACGATTTTGTTACTGTGGCGCTTGTGTTCACGGCATAGAGAAAGCCGGAAGCATCGCCCACGAACACACGCTCGGAGTTGGAGTCGTAAATTGGGCTCGACAAGGCCGTGGAACTGGGCGTCGCCCACGGTGTGCCAACCTCAGCGGGCGTTCCATTGAACACTGGTTGAAACTTGTGCAGCCCGCCGCTGGCATCGCCGACATAGAGCGCGTCGTGGCCGTAGTCGTAGAAGGGCGACGAGATCGCGTCGGTGCGCGAGCTGCCGCTGAAGCTCAGGGTGGTCATGCAGGGCGCGGTGCAAGTAGGGTAATTGGCATTGGTGACGGCGGTTAGGGTGTCGGGCACGCCGGCATCCGCGGTAATCGCGAGAGTTTCGCCGGAGTGAGTCCCGTTGGCTGCGGTGAAAAGTGTGCCTGCAGTCGAACTGGTGATGCTGGCGATGGTATCGCCGGCCGGTATTCCCCCGCCTGAAATTCCTGCGCCCACGTCCTGATTGGTCAGCGTGCCGACTGAAAGTGAAAAGTCAGTGCTGCCATTCATTACACTTCCCGTTACGCTGCGGCCAGCGGGCGTTGCGGCCCATTTCAGCAGAACCAGTTGCGCGTTGCCGGTGCTTGGCGCTTGCACGAAGGCCAACTGCGACCCGCTGCCAGAGAAGACTACCGAGGTCGAGATGGTACCGCCGGTATTGAAAGCCCAATAGACCGATGGCACCTGAGCGCTGCAACTGGTATAGAGGTTGTAGTAAGCGACGATGCTGGCCTGTGTCGTCGCGCCGGCCAGGCCGGTGTTGTAGGCCACGAAGTCGGGAGAAGTAGTGTTGCCGCATTCCGGAGAACCATTGAAGGAATACTTCGCCGGGTACATCCCCGCTCCAACCTTGGCTCCGCTGCCCATGTCCATGCTCCAATCGGCATGAATTCTAGGCCCGATGTTTCCTAATCCTTCTTGTACATCTGTGCGGTACATCTGCTCGATCCTGGAGACATCGTCCGCTGCCGGCCCCTGCACAGTGGCGCGCTGCTTCAACTGTTGCAGGATGTAGCGTGGGTCGTTGACCACCTTCAGCCACTTGTCATAGGTACCATTATTAAGCGCCTCTTGCTCAGTGCCGGGGTTTGAAAACACGACGTGGTGGTGAGTCCAATCTTCGGGCAGGCCCGTGATCTGAGCGGGACCGACCGTAATTGATTCCTGGGCAGTCGCTGATCGCTCCTCAGAGAGAGCCGGGCCCTCTTGCCCTGACATCGCCGCCGTGGAACAAAATATCGCCAGCAACGCAAGGCAAAGGGTGCGCAAACTTAACCAGCAATCACTTCGGATCTTCATAGCACACCTGCACTTTCTAGAGTACTCGTTCAGGACCCATGGGGACGAACCGGTAGTCCGGCCCAGGCATTCATCAGGCCCAGCATTTCGCGCGTGACAGAAAGGGCATCGCGCGTGTTCCGCCACCAATGATCGGCATCGAACGGATCTTCATACGCGGCACGTACGACGGCTCTGCGGTCTTCCGGGGCAAGCTTGGACCATAGCGTCCTCACCCGCCGCGTGTGTTGAGGCGAGGTGACCAGGATGACCTTGCTTATCCCTGAGTGATCCATCTCGCGCACGATCTCCTGAACCTCTTGTTCGGTATTCAC
>JASHXK010000536.1 GCA_030043575.1 Terriglobales bacterium | reverse complement strand
ATTAGGAAGACTCAAAGCGTAGCCGATCGTTGCTTTCCGCTTGCCGCTACTAACGCACTCAAACGCAGAATTCAGAACGCGAATGTCCGCAACATTACTCCTGCTCGTCGGCGAAATAGATAATCCGATCCAGCTGTCATTAGGACCGTTGGAATTAGTGGCATTTGCGGTAAAAAGAACCCCCTCGAAGATGCCGTCATATGTAGCAAGGCCGGCCGCGGCAGCTTGATCAACGACGACACCGACGCCGGCGGTTCCGGCACCGTCGATGCGCACATTTGTCACCTCGAAGCCGAAGACCTGTTCCATGTCGATGACCGTTCCGCCAACGCCGCCGGCCCACTTGAAGGTTGTGCAATTGCCTGGGAGCCCGCAGCGCGCCCCACCGTCAACGGTGAATGAAGTAGAGTTGTAAATTCGCCACGTACTCCCGAGCTTGACTAAGCATGGATGTTGCGTACTTGCCGCGGGGAAAACGATTTTCACTGCTGTGAGCTTTCCCGAGCCGGTCAGTGCGTTTAATGCAGCCGCGCTGTCGTTTTTACCAGAACAATCCACGCCGGCGTCGCGCGCGTCCATAACACGAATCTTGTGGTGGGGATCGTGCGCGCTATGCTGCGCAAAGGCTGGTTTGTCCCAACATGCCAGAAGTACAGGACAGAGAGCCGAAAGCAACAACTTGTTGGCCAGAATTCTTGTGAATCCGGTTTTCATCTCGATGGTTCGCGTAGGATGTGTTCCACGCACCGCCGCTACGATAGTCTGTTCAAAGCTTCCAGGAATTTCTCCTGTTCAATATCCCAACAGAAACGGGTCCGAGCCGCATCCCACGCAGCTTGCTGGACTCGGCGCAGTTTCTCACGATCCTTGATCCAGCCTTCCAGGATTTGCCGCAGTGCGGTTACGACGGATGCGGGATACAAAGCGCCGGCATCCGGAGCCTGGCTGATGGCCTCCCGCTGTCCAGGCGTATCGGTTGCGACAATGGCAAGTCCAGCCAGCATGTAGGCAAACACTTTATTGGTGATCGTAAGACTATAGTTCCGGTGTTCGGCTCTCTCCAATGCGAGGCCGACATCATATTCCGCCATGGATCGAATCAGCTCATCATGATCTACCCGCGGGTGAAAATGCAGGCACGATGCTACGCCGCATTTGGCTGCCTCCTGGAGCAAGGCGGTGCGGTGCGCATCGGAAACCTGTCCTCGCAAATGGATTTCGACTGCATCGCTCAATCCTGAGCAGGCTGCAAACACATCCTGCAGGCCCCGGTCCAATCCAAGTGTCTGACTGAACCAATGTAGCCGAAGCCGCGAGTGAACTGGCCGCGAAACCGGGGCCGGCATGCCCTCCGCCAACGCGAGCGGGAAGACGTTATACAGCACAACGGGTCGGGCAACTCCGGAATTTGCGATCAGGTAGTCGGCCATCTGTTGAGACGTTACCGAGATGTAGTCGCATGCTTTGAAATACCTGCGTTCAATGAGCCGTATCGCCTCGGAGAACTCATCTCCGGTTTCCGACAGGAGATCCTCGCAATCGAAACCCAGCTTGGCTTTCCAGCGCTTGGCGGCAGCTACAGCTGCAGGGAGCGCAGGCTGGGTGTGGGCGATAAACACATCGGCCGGTTGTGCCGATGCCAGGCGCCGTAATTCCGGCAGGCTTGCACAACAACTGTACTCCGCCAACCGAGGTGTCTTCACAACCGAAAATACCTCGTGGGCCAGCCGACGGCGTCCACGAGCGAAAACTGATCGCAGCCACTCAAGGCGACCCAGTTCCGAAGGTGACCAGTCAGCGCGGGCGCTGTCGGTCCGCTGCAACTTCCAGGTGTGCCCTGCCAAGAGCCGCGAGTCGGCCGCCGCGAATGCCCGGCCCGATCCTGCGCTAACCACGCGAACCTCATGTCGCGAGGAAAGCGCATCGGCTTCGCGCACTAAACGGGGATTATTGGATGGATTGGCCGCTCCTATCAGACAGATGCGCAAGCAAGCCCTTCGTGTACGTACCTGCCGTCATTGCCTGCGCCGGAAATAGCCGATGCCTTGGCGTTCAGATGGCGCCCGGTAGAAGGTGGCTACAGTCAAGCCAGCGGCAAGAACGGCAAGTAAGATTCTCACAGAAGCGGCCATTCCACAATCAGAATACTGTCTGCGGCCCTCGCCGTGACACCGCCAGGATGCTGCGCAGTAATTGCCCGCCGATATAATCTTAATCTTGTGAAAATTGACGCCGAAGTTCGCACCGGGCAGATCGCCGACCATGATCTCTACCTGGATTTGCTGAAGCGCTGCCTGACAGGCTACCTCTATCCTGACAGCAGCAATCAAGAAGTCCACCCGGACCGCAGCATGCGACTGAGCCGGCGGATAATCCTCACGGCGCTGATCAAGAGAGGATACAAGATCTTTCGCACCAAGCCGTTCAACCCTGAAGCCCGAGCCCTCGGCCAGGATTGGCCTAGTATCGGGTACTCTATGGCCGGGCTTAGGCGCCTGGACAACCTGCAATTCTGTGTCGCGTCGGTTCTAAGCGAGAATGTGCCCGGCGATCTGCTGGAGGCAGGCGTGTGGCGCGGGGGTTCCTGCATTTTTATGCGCGCCATCCTCAAGCTGCACAACATCACAGACCGCACCGTATGGGTGGCCGATAGCTTTCAGGGATTGCCCGCGCCGACGCTTGAGGCGGACAAAGATTACGATTTGTCCGGCTTTTCCCAGCTGGCCGTCTCGCAAGCCGAAGTCGAGGATGCCTTTCGGCGATTCGATTTGCTGGACAGTCAGGTGAGATTTCTCAAAGGCTGGTTCCGCGATAGCTTGCCGAGTGCTCCAGTTTCGCGATTAGCGGTCTTGCGCATGGATGGCGATCTCTACGAATCCACGATGGATATTCTCAACGCGCTGTATCACAAGGTGTCCACCGGTGGTTACATCATTGTGGACGACTACCACCTGCTTCCTCCCTGCAAGCAAGCCGTTAGCGATTTCCGTAGCCGCACCGGCATCACCGACCCGATTCAAGAGATCGACGGCACGGGGGTGTTCTGGAAGAAGTCGGATTGACGGAACACTAAACGTACATCGGCTTTATCTTTGCGTCGAATGGATATCTAGCACGGAGGTCGGCAGCCCTGGCAGCCCATAGCACATTGACCATCGGGTTCCATGCCGCCCGGCCAATGATATGGGGTGAGCCGTTCGTCCCGTGCGTTCCAGCGTTTAGCTCTTGCGGACGAGCAGGGCCATAAGAGACTAACTGCAAGTGGATCACAACGGCAAGGCAGGAGCTGGACTTTGGTGACGTTGTCTGAATCGATGATCCGGCCCCTATTTGGACTCGACCATGACACGTCGGCGTTGAAAGAGAGCGCTCGGGACGATCGGTTCACCTCGCCCTACGTGGCCACGCAGACGATGTATGGCTGATTGGCGAGAGTACCACTCCCGAAGATCATAGAAGCGTTGCGGCGGGAGCACGAGA
>JASHXK010000535.1 GCA_030043575.1 Terriglobales bacterium | reverse complement strand
AGGGCATGTAATTTACGACAGCGAGCGAGGAAAAAAGGGGCCGCGTGAGCGGCCTCTTTTTGCTATCGGCTATCGGCTGTGGGCCATCGGCTCTCAGCTGTCGGCACTTAGCCGTCCGTGGTCAGACTCTCGACAGCACGGCTTTTCGATGAATTGCGTCCCGAGCGAAGTGAAGTTCGGGCAGCGCGCGCCACGGAGCCGAGGGATCTGCGGTTCGACCGCAGTGGTAAGAAGTGAGACCTTAGGACGCTGCCCGCAGCATACGATTCAAGCTGACAGCCGATAGCTGACGGCTGACAGCTCTACTGTGTCTGCTGCAGTCTCGCCAAGAGCTTCTGCGCCAGGTTCTCTTCCGATTCCGACCACAGCACCCGGCCGCTCACGGCGCAATGCTTCTCCACCGCATTGGAGAAAGCGACCAGCTTGGCGATGTTGCTGCGCAGATGCTTCTCGATTACTGGCGACAGGCGCTGCCCCTCGTACACGAACGAGGAGTCGAGACCGACATCCACCTGGATGTGGCCGTCGTCGGTATAGATGCCGTCGTCGAATTGGACCCCGTGAATGAGGAACTTGACCGCAGCGGGGCGCTGCACCCAACTGTCGCCGCCCTCGTCATCGTTGGGCACCCACAAATCCCAGAAGGCCTCGAAGACAAAGGCGAAGTCGTCGTGCATAAACTCGCTGGCCAGGTCGACGGATTCCTCGGGCGAGATGCCGGGATCGAAGCGCCGCTCCAGCACCGTCGGCTCCGTCCATGCGACCGGATGCACCGAAAGATAAGTGATGCCTTCGCGCACCGACGAGAACGGGAACTGCCGCAATACGGATAACGTTCGCGTCATCATCTCACCTTCGCGAAACGTGGGAAACCAGATGCTGAGATAGAGCGAGTCCGCCATCGCGGGTATTGTAGCAGCGGGTTGGCGACCCGGCTTCCAGCCATTGACAAAGGGGATCTACAGAAGTCGCAGGAACTCGTCGACGGACAGGCCTGACAGGCGAATTAAGGCTCTCAATGTCCCAACCGAAAGTTCTCTGTGTTGCGGAATAGAAAGATTGACTCGAATGCCTGGCTTGACCAAAACCAGATGACTGCCGACCTGTCCAATCGCTTGCCAGCCAGCCTTTTCGAAAGCCTTGGCCGCTTCCTTGCCTGAGATATTGGCCAACTTGCCCATGGCCTATACGGCAACCACCACAGGCTTTTCTTGCGGCGGAAGAGAAAGAAGCGCCTTCTGATCTTCAGCCCATAGCCAGGCCGTGATGGCCTCCTTGATATTATCGAGCGCCTCTTTTTCGTCGCGGCCCTGCGAGACGCACCCCGGGAGCGCGGGACATTCAGCCACAATCCAGCCGTCTTCCGCGGGCTGCAGCGAGACATGGAAGATCATTGCACCACCTCAGCCAAAGCTCAGTCGTATTGTAGCCTGTTCTATCTCTACCGCCTGCTGAGAAGCCAGAATAATCCCAATAAAGCTGCTCCAAAAATACGGCCCGCCAGAACCAAAGGTTGTCCTCGAGGAGAGTAAGGCACAGCTCTAAGAGATCTGGAAGAAAGCCACTCATGCAAGGCTCTCCCTCTGGATCGCAGCTTGGCACTCCTAAAGACTTCTACGCGCTCAGCATCTTCTTCCTGCTCTTAATCTCGTCCAGCAGCGCGTCGATCTTCTGCTCGCGTTCGAGGGCGTGCAGCCGGCCATCGATGTCGTCGCCCAGCACCTCGTGCTTTGCGCGGCCCAGGGCTTCTTCGCGCGCGACCTTCGTTCGCATGCGATCGAAGGTCTGGCTCTCACCGTCGGGAGTGAGCTGCGCATCGGCGGCCCGAGTGACCGCACGCGTGCGGCGATGCTGCGCGATCAGCAGATCCGCCTTGGCCTTCGCCTCCGAAAGCTTCAGCTCCAGCTTCTTCAGCGCAGCCTTCAGCGACTCGACTTGCGTTTGCTGATCCGAGATCTGCTGATCGAAACTCTCGGCCAGTTGCTGGAAGCTCATCGCGCGCTCCAGCGCGGCGCGCGCCAGCTCATCATCCTGCTTGTCGACCGCCAGCTCCGCCTTGCGCATCCACTCGGCGTGCTTGTCGGCGTTATCCTTCTTCTTTTTCTCCAGCAAATGCAGATCGGCCAGCGCGATCGCCACCTGCGTCTTCACTTGCAGGAACTGATTTTCCATATCGAGAATCACCTGCTTCAACATTTTCTCGGGATTTTCCGCGCGGTCGATCAAGTCGTTCAGATTCGCCCGCACCAGCGTTGCTACACGATCGAGTAATGCCATAACCAGCTCCTTGTTGGCTGTCGGCTGTCAGCCGTCAGCTCTCAGCTAAATCTCGCCATTCGCTCTTCGCGATTCGCTTTTCGCCAGACGAAAGGCGCTACAACTGTGTTCATTCCTATACCTGCTCGCCACGAACTGCAGCCAGGAAGAAGGCGACGAGCAGGCCTCCCACCGTTCCAATCAGGACCGCGATGTTGGCATGGGTGATGCAGCGTGCCACCACCCCCAGCAGCGTTCCCGCCAATCCCAGATTCACCAGCTGTCGCGTGCTGTCGTGTTCGTCCTGCATAAGGAATCCTCTTAGAGCCGTGAGCTATGAGCCGTGAGCCATGAGCTCGGGTGCCCCACCCTTGTCGCCGTCGGTTAGCGACAGGGTGGGATGAGAACCCAGGTTTCGAAAAGCGCGAAACCTGGGGCACTCACTACTGTCCTGCACCTGCGGCCTTGGACTTGCCGCCATCGGCCGGCGGCAGATTATCCGGCTTGGGCGACTTGTCGCCGATCGTCCGGATCTTGCCCAGCAGATCCGACATCTGCATGCCCGACAACGCTTCGAACAGCGCCGGCACCTGCGCCGCCATTTCGGTAATGTCGCCGGTGATCTTGTTCATCCCGGCGGAGTGACCATTGCCAGTGGAGACGATGGTGATCTTGTCGACATTGGACAGCGGACTGGCCAGCGCCTTTACCACCTCGGGCAACCCGGTGAGCAGCTTGTCCACCACGGCGGCCTGGTTGTACTCCTGAAAAGCTTCGGCCTTCACATTCATGGCACGCGCCTCGGCATCGCCCTTCTTGAAGATGATCTCGGCTTCGGCTTCACCCTGCGCGCGGATCGAGCTGGCTCGGCCTTCGGCTTCGACGGTCAGTCGTTGCCGCTCGGCTTCGGCGAGCGTCTGAATCCGCTGGCGCTCGATCTCGGCCTGCTTCAATACGGTCGCAATCAGCTCCTTCTCACGACGATTGATCTCCGCTTCCTGCACCTTCACCTGCGCCTCTTTCTCGACCTGCTGGACCTTCACCGCCTCGGCCGTTACCTGCTGCTGCATGACGTTGGTCTGGATCTCGTACGCCTTGTCGGCGGAGGCTTGTTGCTTCTTGACCAGTTCGGCGTACTGCGCCTTCTTCACCTCGAGATCGCGGTTGGCCTCAGCCTGGCGAGCCAGGGAAGCGGTCTCGGCTGCGACGCGCTCCTGATCGGCCTGCGCCTTCGCGGTTGCCGACTCGCGGAGTGCGATGGCGCGCCGGATGGCGGTATCGCGTTCGGCTTCGGCGGTGGCTACGTCAGCGTCGCGCTTGATGCGCGCGATGTCGGGCCGGCCCATGTTGGTGATGTACTCGTTCTTGTCGCGCACCTCTTTGATGGTGAACGAAATCACCTCCAGGCCCATCTTGTTCATGTCATCGGCGCAGGTCGATCGCATGCGGTCGGCGACCATCTCCGGCTGCTTCACGATCTCTTCCACCGTGAGCTGGCCGATGATCCCGCGCAGGTGGCCTTCCATCACGAGCCGGATCAGCGCCTCGCGATCGGGCGGCGTCTTGGTCAGGAATTGCTCAGAAGCAGTCAGAATCGATTCCGGATCGGACTTGACCTTGATCTGCGCGACGGCCTCGACCGTTACGGCAACGCCCTGCTTGGTGTACAGATCCTGCTGTGGCGCCACGTCGAACGACATCAGTTCGAGTGAAAGCTCACGGCAGTTCTCAACCATGGGGAGGATCACCGTGCCGTGCCCTTTGACCACTCGGATACCGCGGAAGCCGTACACCACGAGAGCTTCGTTGGGGCCGGCTTTGCGATACAGTTTGGCGAAGATGGCCATCAGCAGAATGATCGCTGCGACGGCGGTCCACGCGATGATTAACACCTCAGTTGGAATGTGCGGCATAACGTCTCCTTGATGCAGCCACGAGCTGCGAGCGCCGAGCTTTGGGCTCTTAGCTCTTAGCTGTTAGCTCTTAGCAATCGAGCTGCGAAACGGCGATCGCTAAGAGCTAAAGGCTAAGAGCCAGCCGATGAGCCGATCGCTTCCTTGCCTGCGAGTTCGTCCCATCGCCGTACATAGGCGATGCCTTTCTCGTAGCGCGTGATGATGACTTCGGTTCCCTTGTCCAGAGCCGCGCCGTCTTCACTGCGAGCGCCGCAGGTGTGGCGCGTGCCTTCCTGTGAGAAGATCATCTCGCCGGTGCCGCCTTGCCGCACCGGGCTGACGATGCGGCCCAGCACGCCCACACGTTCGTAGTCGGCGGGATCGAGTTCGCGATCGTGCTTCATCAAGAGCTTCACCACGAACCAGAAGATGATGTTGGCGCCGACAATTCCGACGGCCACCGCAACGATCAGCACCAGGCTAACAACCAGCGTCGAGTAGCGGGTCAGCAGGTAGCCTGCTCCACCAAACCAGACCAGGAACGCTGCGATGGTGCCGAAATTGATGAACGGCATCTCCGCGCCTGGAGTTCCTGCGTGCGCTCCGCCAGCGTGTGGCGTGGCAACATGTCCGCCATGCGGCATCGACACATGCGGCGTGTGAATCGGCACATGCGGCGTGTGAATGTTGAAGTGCGGCACATGCCAGCCACCGCCCAGAAAGGCCAACACGGTTAGGGTCACGCCCACCAGGAAGCAC
>JASHXK010000534.1 GCA_030043575.1 Terriglobales bacterium | reverse complement strand
CTGTCGATACACACCGGAGCCGGTCGCGCTCGTTTCGCCAGTGGGTTGTGACGCACATAAGCCACCGGAGGCAATGCGATCTCGCCCCTACGTTCCAACATCAGCAGCAACCCGCGGCAAACCATATCGCGCAGTGCGCCATTGGATTGCCGCCATTGCCAAGCCTCACACAGCTTCTGAGAAAGCCTCCGCCGGCTCGAACCGGGTTGGATGGCAATCAGCTCGCGTATATATAGGATGTCCTCGGCTGTGACCACCCGGCCCCGGTATCTCAGATTCGCCATCCCAGCCAGCAGTATGCAGCTGTTTTTCTTGGAACGTAAGGGGTAAGGAATGCTTTTTTTTGGCGGAGTTCACTTCAATGTGTTGACTCGCCGCCACATCGGCGCCGCACGCACGCGCGAAACGTCGCCCGCCGCCATCAATAGCTGCGCTTCGTACGCTTCCAGTGACTTAGCCGGCTCGGTACCTTCCGGCCACCACACGAAACGTCCCCTTGAAAGGCGTTTTTGCGCCAGCCAATACCCCTGGCCGTCATAAGATGTTGAGCTCAACATCTTGCAGAGCGTTTTTAGGTCGGCGGCGCGGCGACGGATTTCTGAAGAAAGAGATAAACTTGAACGCCGCGGCGGTGAGCTAAAGACGGGTTGGACTGAACCGCTCCACGACAGGTCGGCCTATGGGTTTTGAATGGTCGGTTCCCCTCGGGAAGTGAGAGCGCCCAGGGTGCATGGAGGCGTGGAACGTGCGCGGAGGGGTTGCTTGAAGTGTGGCTGTCTCCGCCGATAGGTTGATTAACGGCCAGATCAGCGAACCTGAGCAGGTGAGGCCGCGAATGGTGCGCAGTTCTCCTGTGGCGTCGGAAGAGCGACATAGGTTTGCCGCGAGTTCGGAATCGGCGCTGCGGATCATGAGGAATCCACGGCTGCTGGAGATGGGGCGGACCACCTCGGGAGGATCTGGACAACGACCATGTTGCCTTGCCGACATTGGGGACATTGGCGGAGCGAACAGCCGGTGAGGTCTTCGTAACGGTCGCGGTAGTCTGTTTCCGTCAACATTTCGGTTTGGTCCTTTTCGATCTGCGGCATGCCGAGCAGGTGGCGGCACACAGCGAGCTTTTCCTCGCGGTGGCGGTTCCCCAGAAATCCGTAATAGCGAATGCGCTGGAACCCGTTCGGCAACACGTGCAGCAGGAAACGCCGGATGAACTCCCCGGCGCTCAGACTCATCGTTTTGACCTGGCCGCCTCTGCGATAGTCTTTCGCCTTGAACCGAACCTGATCGTTTTCGATGTCGAGTAGGCGGTTGTTGGAGATGGCGACGCGGTGGGTATAGCGGCCCACGTAATCGAGCACTTGCTCGGATCCTGCGAACGGGGCTTTGGCATAGACAACCCAATCGCGCTCTTTCAGCTTTGCTAGATGTCGGGTAAACGCAGACCGCTTTTGGAGCGGTTCCAGGGCGCCGAAGAACTGAAGTTTGCCGGCATCAAATGCTCTCTCGAGGGACTCTAGAAAGAGCCGGCAGAACAGAGAAGACAGAACCCGAACCGGCAAGAAAAACTTCGGTCGGCAGAAAACCCACCGATCGCCGCTAAGCGACGGTCCGCCTCCGGGCACTACGCAATGCAGGTGCGGATGAAACTGGAGGTTTTGTCCCCAACTGTGCAGGACGGCAAAGAAGCCGATTTCCGCACCGAGGTGTTTGGGGTCCGCCGCGATGGTTTTCAGAGTTTCGGCTGTGGTCCGGAAGAGAATGCTGTAGACAGCCTCCTTGTTCTGGAGAGCGATCGCGGCAATCTCTTCCGGCACGGTGAAGACGACATGAAAGTAAGGGACCTCAAGAAGTTCGGCCTTGCGGTCGTCAAGCCATTGGGCTCGGGCAAGAGACTGACATTTTGGGCAATGGCGATCCCGGCACGAGTTGAAGGCGTTTCGCTCATGACCGCACTTGTCGCAGCGCTCCATATGGCCGCCGAGAGCGGCTGTCCGGCACACTTCGATGGCGGCCATGACGCGCCGCTGCCCTGTGGACATCGACGCGCCATGTTGTTCGCGGTAGGCTTCGCCATAGCGGCGGAACACGTCCGCCACTTCCAGCTTCGGGCGATCCATGGGCCCGGCCGTTCAAAAATGCTGAGGCGGTGCGGGCTTGGGCTGAAAGGGAACAGGGCGAGGCAGCAGGTCGAGGGGGCTCGATGCCGAACATACTTTGCTGGTGGCGATACGCAAGTAGCGGGCCGTGGTAGCGAGACTGCGGTGGCCGAGCAGCAGTTGAATCGTGCGGACATCGGTACCCGCTTCGAGCATGTGAACGGCGAAGGCATGTCGCAGGCTGTGGGGGGTAACTGGCTTGCGAACCGGGAAGCGGAGGCGGGCTTTCTGACAGGCCAGTTCCACGGCATCCGTGGTGATATGCCGGCCCTCAATATCGCCCGGAAAAAGCCAGTGCCCGGGTTTCTCCACACGCCACCAGTCACGGAGGATCTCCCGCAGCTTCTGTGAGAGCATCACGTACCGGTCTTTCTGACCTTTGCCCTGATCCACGCGAATGACCATCCGCGCGCTGTCAATATCGGGAACGGCGAGATGAACCGCTTCGGAGATACGCAGGCCGGCGGCATAGCAGGTCGTCAGAATGGCATGATGCTTTCTGCCACGAACGCAGCTGAGAAACTGCAGAACCTCCTCCGGGCTCAAAACGACGGGCAGTGTCTGTGGCTTTTTCGGAGCTGGGATGACATCCCCGAAACTCCAGTCTCTGCGCAGAGAAACTTTATAGAGGAAACGCAGTGCCGCGACCGCGATGAGGACCGAACCGGGCGACAGTTTCTTCTCGTTGGTCAGGTAAACCTGGTAGTCGCGGATGTGCTCGGGACCCAGCTGTTCCGGGGATTTTTCGAAATGACGTGCGAACAGGGAGACCTGTTGCAGATAAGAGGTTTGCGTGTTCAGGGCGAGATTCCGCACCTGCATGTCTTCCGTCATGCGCTGTCGAAGGGAAGTCACGGAGAACTCCTTTGCGAAGTTGGATTTGCTGCACCGCAGCCTCTCCATGCTTCCGCAAAGAAGACCTCACAGACCCCGATCGTGTCACTGGTGACTGGTAATGGTTTGAAAGGTCGGTCTACCGGTTACCGCGTAGCGGTTTAGTCCAGTATGACTGATGTTAAGTAACCGGTTATGTGGAGTTGGAACGGCCCTTGCAGCATCTCGACGGCCACTGGCGCCAATTCCACTCCACATAAACATCATCAGAGCGCTTCCAACCATGCCAGGACCGACCCATCAGTGCGCCAGGTGGTCATATCTGACTGGATCGCGGCATCCAGAGGTCCTGCCCGTTGCAGAGCTTCACGTTTAGTTTCAAGATCGATTGCTGCGTATCGATTCGTTGTTTCGATGCTGGCGTGTCCGAGCCAGTGGCTGATGGTTACTAGATCGACCCCAGCACGGAGAAGGTGGACGGCCGCGCTGTGTCGATAAGTATGTGGATGGATGCGTTTGGACGCGAGTGTCGGGGCCACGCTGCGTGCCCTTTCGGCGTAACGGCGCAGCAGGTATCGCACACCAAAGCGGGTCATCGGTTCACCGCGATGATTACGAAAGACTGGAACAGCATCTGCCGACGAAGACGGCAGGCCGCTCAGCAGAGCCCGAAGTGAGGCTACCGTCTCGGGCCACAGCGGACAGAGGCGTTCTTTCCGTCCTTTGCCACGGAGACGAACGAACGTCGGTCTGTCTAGCTGCAGGTCGCAGGTCCGTATATCAAGCATTTCCTGCACGCGGGAGCCGGTGTTGAAAAGGGTGAGTAGCAGAGCCCGATCGCGGATATGGTCCGATTGCCCGGGAGAGACGGCCTCCAGCATCGCGCCGATTTCGTTGCCCTCCAGGTAATCCACTGGTCGGGTCGGGCCGCGCTTAATGGGTACAGCCAGTAGGCGCTGGGATTCTTCGACCTGTTCTGGATGACGCGTCGCCAAAAAGCGTGCGAAGGCGTGAATGCCGGCCAAACGGGCATTCCTTGTGGGAACGCTGTTTTTCCTTTTTGTTTCGAGGTGATCAAGAAAAACAAGGACGTCTTCGGCCCGAAGGTGGTCCAGTTCAAGGTCGACAACCTCACGGCCGTGACGTTCAGCGAGAAAGCGCAGGAGCAAGACGAATGTATCGCGATAGCTCAGGACGGTCCGAGGACTCAACCCTCGCGTGAGCGGCAGATGCTGCGCAAAAAATACGCGCAGTGCCATCGCGAATTTCGTCGGTGATGACGTTGTCATAAGCGATCTCCCTCCAGTGTGCCGGCGGAGAGCCAGCCTGCCGCGTGGGCATGGAACCGTTCGCTGGCCGCCTCGGCCGTAGCCGGGAAGAAGGTCAGGTAATACTGCGTCGACAAGACCGAGATATGTCCTTGGTACGTGGCCAGGGCGGGTAGCCGGGCTTGCACATCGGCGCCTGTGCGGTACCACCTTGATAAAGCCTGGACCGCAAACGTAAATCGAAGGTCGTGGACTCGTGGCGGCCGACCCCGGGATGTCCGAATGCCGGACGCCTGTATCACCTTCCGTAGCAACTCGCCGAATCCGGACCCTGTATAGCCCCGAAAGGGCCCGCAATGGTTGTGCACAAGCAGCGGCGCGTCCTCGTGACACGGCGCACCAGCCTGGCGGCGAGCCGTCAGATATCGATCGAGCTCGATCACTGTATCGACTGAGAGGGGTACGAGGCGTGGTCGGGTCGAGGACTGGCGCGGTGTTCCGAAGGTCTAGCCTAGCTTGTTGCTCCCCGTTTCCTCTGGGAGTGCCTCAATAGCCAAACCGTGAGTCCGTTTCCAGCCCCCGCCACATCGCACCCAGCGTGCGGATTTCCCGCACTGGGCGCACCTGTTTGCTTAGTGCCAAGAGTTATGGGGCCTATCGTGCTGGGCGACTTTCACGCCTGACCATCGAAGGAGCTGGTATTCGTTAAACAAACCCAGCCGATCATAAAGCCATTCGCTACTCCACCGCTTCCAGCCATAACCTTTGCGTCCCCGGGCACGCATCAGATGTTGCCTGACCCTCTTCTCTACCCAGCGTTTGACCATGAAGAAACAAGAACTCGAATGACCGACCCGAAA
>JASHXK010000533.1 GCA_030043575.1 Terriglobales bacterium | reverse complement strand
GTCTTCAATCAAGGCGATAATTACCGGCTAACACCGAAGAAGTAAGCGGCCGCGGCCTCTTCTTCAGCGTATCTCTGGCAAGCCAGTTTTACGCCGCCTTCAACTGTCCCAGCAGGCCATGCACCGGAATGCGGATCCAGGCCGGCCGCTGCCCCAATTCCCACTCGATCTCCATCAGCGTGCGCTCGATCATGTAGGCTCCCAGCAAAATGTTGAACTCGTCGGCCTGTTGCGGCAGGAACGGCGCGGCGGCAGCGGCTTGCAAATACTCCTTGAGGAATATCGTACCGACCCAGCGATTCCAGGTCTTAGCCCATTTTTCCAGTTGAGGGTGCGCTTCCCGGCTGGGTACGATGCCCGGCACGTCGCCGAAAAGCGCCGCATGAGAAACGTAGTGGAAAGAGCGCAGCATGGTGGCCACATCGCGCAAGGCCGAGCGTTTGATGCGTCGTTCGCTCAGCGAGCGGCTGAAGTCGCCTTCGAAGTTGGTGATCAGCCAGTCGCTGCCGGCGAAGAGTACGTTCGACAGGTGGTAGTCGCCATGCCCGCGAATACGATTGCCGGACATACGCTTGTCGCGCAGCGCCAACAAGTGTTGGCGGATCTCTCCTTCGTGGTTCAGTAGCTCCGTAATGTCGTCTTGCGCCTCGGGGGAGAGCCCGCGGGCCCGGCTGCGCAGCATCTCGAAAGACCGGTTCAATTGGCCCAACATGCCGTGATACACGCCTTGCCGGTAAAAGGTAGTAAACGGCTCGGGAGCGAAATCAGGAATGTCAGAGCGGCTGCTCAACGCCGCGTGTAGCTCAGCCGTGCGTCGCGCCAAGAGGCGAATGCTGTCCAGATAACTCCCCAGCAACTCCGCGATGATCTGTGGCACCGGATCGTTGACCGGCTGCAAGAGCGCCGGATCCATCAGATCGCGAATGCGAGCGTCATCCTGCGGAATCGCCAGCGCGTGCTCAAAAAACAATCCAAGATGGTCGAGCGTATATCGCCAGCCCCCGGTCGCGTTCGGAACGTAGCTGATCAACGTGCCTACGCAGGTCTGGCCGGCGACAACGTTGTCCAGAAACCTGCGGTAATCGAGCGAGCCCAGCACCCGCGGCGTCGCTTTGAAGGATGTTTGCTCGCACAGGAACTCCGCAACTTCCTTGCCCGGATTGATGCCCTCTTCCAGCTTGCGATACAGCTTCAGCACGAAGTCGGTGCCATAGTTGATGACCGTGAAACACTGCTCCGTCTGCTGCAGAGACGGCTCCAGGTTGGAGCGCGCCGAGGTCCAGGCTTGGCGGAATTCGCGTGTGTGCGCACCCACCAGCTCGCCTGACTGGCTGCGAATACGCTTGCGGCGGACAATGGCGCGCAGCAGCGCATCACTGAAGTCGCGATCCATAGTGGCTGCGAAGAGCACGCCCTTCACCTGCTCGCCAAAACCCTCCACCCGCGCCAGCACCGCATTGGGATGGTCACGCAACACCGCCTCCGCCTTTTCCCCGACGGCCATCGAAATGGGCGCCAGGTAGATTTCCGGATCGCAGTCGCTGTATTCGACGTTCAAGGCAAGCAGGTGCGACGAAGTGTCCGGCAACCACAGCACCGCTTGCAGCGTGACTGCCGTAATGTAACGCCGCTTGCCCAGAAACCATGGGCGTTCGCGCAGCATTCTGGGGATAAAGGGTTCGAGGCTTTGTATCGTCTCCACGGTGAAGATGTTTTCCACTGCAGGAGCGTGCAATACCGGCACCTGCTGCGCCGCTCCGCTGACCGTCAACGACTCCTCGGTAATCTCCCGCGCCTGCAGGTGAAACCAGTAATAGGCGTGCGGGCCTAATGACAGGAGATAAGGACTTTCGGTGATGACCGGGAACTTCGCGCGCCCGTAAACCTCCACCGGCACCATGCCCTTGCGGTTCGCCAGGTCAAGCTCGACAAACTGCGTAAAACGCGACAAATTGGCCACCACCAGTACGCTTTCGTCTTGGAACTGGCGGATGAATGCCAGCACCTTGCGATTGCTCGGGTAGAGAAACTCCAGCGTGCCGCGCCCAAAGGCCTGGAATCGCTTGCGCTGCTGGATCAGGCGCTTGGTGAACCATAGCAGCGAATGCGCGTTGTTCTGCTGCGCCTCGACGTTAATCGTCTCGTAGTGATAAGCGGGATCGATATTGACCGGCAGATACAAGCGCTGTGGGTTGGTGCGGGAGAATCCTGCATTGCGGTCCGAACTCCACTGCATGGGCGTCCGCACACCATTGCGATCGCCGAGGAAGATGTTGTCTCCCATGCCGATCTCGTCGCCGTAGTACAGCACGGGCGTTCCCGGCAGAGCGAACAGCAGTGCATTCATCATCTCGATGCGCGGACGGTCGTTCTCCAAGAGCGGCGCCAATCGCCGCCGTATCCCGAGATTGATCCTCGTCTCGCGATCGCGCGCGTACGTGCGATACATGTAGTCGCGCTCTTCGTCGGTCACCATCTCCAGCGTCAGCTCGTCGTGGTTGCGCAGAAACATCGCCCACTGGCAGTTTTCCGGGATCGGCGGCGTCAGTTTCAGAATGTCGGTGATGGGATAGCGATCTTCCATGCGCAGTCCCATGAACAGTCGGGGCATCACCGGGAAGTGAAATGCCATGTGGCACTCGTCGCCATTGCCGAAGTACGCAACCGCATCTTCCGGCCACTGGTTAGCCTCAGCCAGCAGCATGCGGTCGCGATATTTCTCATCGACGTGCTTCCGCAGTTGCTTCAATGCGGTGTGCGTCTCCGGCAGGTTCTCGCAGTTGGTGCCCTCGCGCTCGAACAGGTACGGCACCGCATCCAGCCGCAGGCCGTCGACGCCAAGGTCGAACCAGAAGTCCATCGCCGCGAACATCGCTTCGCGAACTTCAGGATTGTCCCAGTTCAAGTCCGGCTGGTGCGAGTAGAAGCGATGCCAGTAGTAGGCCTTCGCCACGGGATCCCATGTCCAGTTCGAGCCCTCGAAATCCTTGAAGATGATGCGGGCGTCGCGGTACTTCTCCGGCGTGTCGCTCCACACGTAGAAGTTGCGCCAGCGCGTTCCCGGCGCCGCGCGCCGCGAGCGCTGAAACCACACGTGCTGGTCGGAGGTGTGGTTCAACACCAGTTCGGTAATGACGCGCAGCCCACGCCGATGCGCCTCTCGCAGGAAGCGCTGAAAGTCCCTCAGAGTTCCATAGGCGGGATGAATGTCAGTGTAGTTGGAGATGTCGTAACCGTCATCGCGCAGCGGAGAAGGACAAAACGGCAGCAGCCACACCGCGGTTATGCCCAGGTCTCCCAGGTAATCCAGTTTCTGGCCGAGGCCGACGAAGTCGCCGATGCCATCCGAATCGCCGTCGTAAAACGCGCGCACGTGTACTTCGTAAATGATGGCGTCTTTGTACCAGGTCACATTGGGCGAAAGATTCATGCGGGCTATGGGCGAAAGTCCGCGCGGGCGGCAGGGAAGCCGTCACGCGGCCAACTCAAACTTGGATGAGGATTCTGAGTGGATGGCTGCTGCAATTTGGCGTCTTCGAAACCCCGCGCCTTGCCTGCTCTTCGCGTATACCACTTTGGTCGGGCCGTCCAAAATTATTCTTGCAGAAATCGTTGACAGAGTTCTAGGATGTATTAATATACGCTGATGCGTATATTTATTCGATGTCAAAACTGTCGCGCCATGCCGTAATTCGCGAGTTGATTTCCGAAAGGGAAATTGGCAGCCAGGACGAACTGCGGCGGGCATTGTTTCATCGCGGACATCGGGTAACGCAGGCGACGCTGTCGCGCGACATTCACGAGCTGGGCCTGGTGAAGACGGCGGAAGGTTACAAGCTGCCGCTGGGTGAAGAGAGCGAGCTATCCCTTCCGTCGATCGAGCGTCTAATTCAAACGTTTGTTTACGACGTGAAGACGGCGCTGAACCAGGTGGTCATCATGACCAGCCCGGGCAGCGCCCAACCTGTCTCGGCGGCAATCGATGCCGAGGCATGGGAGGAGGTCGTGGGCACCATCGGCGGTGATGACACGATTCTGGCGATTACGCCCAGCGCCAAGGCTGCGGAAAAACTGGCGCAGCGTTTGCGCAGGTATTTCGCCTAGGACGGTTGTTCGACGAATTGGCAATGAACGCTTCTCTCCAACCCGCGGTCTTCGGTGCCACCGGATATTCCGGCTTCGAGCTGGTACGCCTGTTGACGCGGCATCCCGGCGCGAAAAAGCCGCTGCTGTTGCGGCGTAACGGCGAAGCTGGCGGCTGCGCCGATCTCGCTGAAGCCTATCCGCAGCTGGCCGGCAATGGTGGTTTTCCGCTGCAGAGCTTTTCCTGGCACGAGCTGAAGAGCGCGGGCGTCGACGTCGTCTTTTTCGCCACGCCGCACGAGTTCTCGCGCGACGTTGCGCCCGAGGCGATTGCCAACGGCTTCCGCGTGATCGATCTCAGCGGCGCTTGGCGACTGAAAGATCGTGGCCATCGCAACGTGTACGGATTCACCGAGAAGCCCGAGGACGCGGCGCTCGACAACGCGGCCATTTACGGATTGCCGGAGCTGCATGCGGGTGAGATTCGCAATGCGACGTTGCTTGCGAATCCCGGCTGCTACTCGACTTCCATCATTCTCGCTCTGGCGCCCTGGATTCGTGCCGGCTTCGCTGATTTGGAGCACGGCATCATTTGCGATTCCAAGTCCGGCGTCTCCGGCGCGGGCAAAGCGCCCACCGCCAAGACCCACTTTGTGGAAGTCGACGGCGATTTCTCGGCCTACAGCGTTTTTGGACACCGGCACACGGGGGAAGTGCTGGAGCAGCTCGGGATCGGCGGCGGATCGCTGCAATTTACGCCGCATCTGCTGCCGATTCCGCGCGGCATCTTGTCCACCATTTACGTGAAGCTGGCAAAGCCGGCAACCGCGGAGGAACTGGAACTATCCCTGCGCGAGTTCTATGCCGGCAAGCCGTGGGTGCGCGTCTTCGGCGCCGCCCGGCTGCCGCAGATCAAGTTTTCGCTGAATACGAATTACTGTGACATCGGTTTTTCGCTATCGCCCGATGGTAAGCGCGCCGTGCTTGTTTCCTGCCTCGACAACCTGCTGAAGGGCGCGGCCGGCCAGGCGATACAAAACATGAACCTGATGTTCGGCTGGGATGAGAGAGAAGGCCTGCAATGAAGCTTGTGATCAAAATCGGCGGCGCGGCGCTTGACGACAAGGAGCTGGTTCATACCTTTGCCAAGACGATCCCCAGCCTGTGCCGAGAGGGACACAAGCTGGTCATCGTGCATGGCGGTGGCGCTGCTCTCACGCGCACCCTCAAGCAACTCGGCTGCGAGTCCACTTTCGTCAACGGGCTGCGCGTCACCGATTCCAAGACGCGCGACATCGCGGTGATGGTGCTTGCCGGCCAGCTCAACAAACAACTGGTCGCGGCTATCGGCGAAGCCGGGCAGCCTGCCATCGGCATCTGCGGCGGCGACCTGCGCATGGTGCTGGCGTCCAAAAAGAAGCAGCCCGACCTCGGCTACGTCGGCGAGGTCTGCACCGTTGATGCCAGTTGGATTGATCGCCTGTGGAGCGCCGGCGTCGTGCCCGTCATCTCCAGTCTGGCGCTGGGCTTCGACGGCGAGTATTACAACGTGAACGCGGACCAGATGGCGTCGGCGTGTGCCGTCGCCTGCGGCGCGCACGCGCTGGTTTATCTCACCGACGTGGCCGGCGTGAAAGACGCCGAAGGCGCGGTGATTCGCTGGCTCGATGTTGACGCCATTGCTGCCATGGTGCAGGAAGCGACGGTCAGCGGCGGCATGCTGCCGAAGCTCGAAGCCTGCAGCACAGCGCTGAAGAAGGGCGTGACCCGTGTGCGCATTCTGCCCGCGACGCGTGCCGAAGTTCTTCCGGGGTTTTTCACCCAACCCATTGATTGCGGCACTGAGGTGATTGCATCGTGAAGCGCACTAACCAACTCATCCTTCACCCCACCGAGCGCAAGGATGGCGCCTGGCCCGGCCCGCGCTTCGATCGGGCTCTCGAGCGACGCTGTTAGACGCCGTTTCCGCGTCGCTGTTCCCAGACATTCTTTGCTTTTGAACCTCTGCGTCGGCCCAGAAGGAGGTGCGACATTGATTGCGACAACCATTCCCCCAGGAGCGAGCCCGAGTTCTTACGCGTACCGCAGCGTCACCGGCCGCGACCTGATTTCGATTCAGGATTTCTCGCCGGACGAACTCGCCTGCGCGTTGGAGCTGGCGGCAGCGATGAAGGCTCGTCCTGCCGATTTTCGCGGCATTCTGGCCGGCAAGCAGATCGTGCTGTTCTTCGAGAAGCCCTCGCTGCGCACCCGGCTGACGTTTGAGGCCGGCATCAACAGCCTGGGCGGCGCATCGTTCTTCGTCGATCAGACGCATTCGCGCCTGGGCGCGCGCGAGCCGTTGTGTGATGTGGCTCATAATCTCGAGCGCTGGATCGACGGCATCGTGCTGCGCACCTTCGCGCATGAAACTGTCACAACCATGGCGCAGCACGCCTGCATTCCGGTCATCAATGCGCTCAGCGATCTGGAGCATCCCTGCCAGGCCATGGCGGACATGCTCACGCTGCAGCAACACTTCGGAGATCTGCGCGGCGTTCGTCTCGCCTACGTTGGCGACGGCAACAACGTCGCGCATTCGCTGATGCTGGCCGGCGCCAGTCTCGGCGCGTCCATCTCGGTCGGCACGCCGGAAGGCTACGAGCCCAACGCCGTCATTACCGACGCGGCTCGCGAGCTCGCTCTCGTCAGCGGCGCCACGGTCAGCGTCGTCAACGATCCTTGGGAAGCGGTTGCCGGCGCTGACGCCGTGTACACCGACGTCTGGGCCAGCATGGGTCAGGAGGAAGAAGCGGCTGGACGCGGCAAAATCTTCGCTCCATTCCAGGTCAATCAAAAGCTATTCTCCTCGGCTGCCAAGCACGCGCTGTTTATGCACTGCCTGCCTGCGCATCGTGGAGACGAGGTCACAGCGGCGGTTATCGATTCGCCGCGCTCGGTTGTCTTCGATCAGGCGGAAAACCGCCTGCACGTTCAAAAATCCATTCTTGTTTTGTTGCTGGAAGGTGGTATTCACCGCTTCCCGCCGAGGAGTGCCAATGCGTGAGAAAGTCGTTCTTGCTTATTCCGGTGGACTCGATACCTCCATCATCATTCCGTGGCTGAAAGAAAACTATGACTACGACGTCATCGCCTTTGTGGCCGACGTCGGTCAGGGTGACGACATCGATGCCGTTGTCAAGAAGGCCTATGACACCGGTGCCAGCAGAGTCATCGTGGAAGATTTACGGCAGGAGTTTCTGACCGACTATGTCTTCCCCGCGATTCAGGCGGGTGCGGTCTACGAGCACAAGTATCTGCTTGGCACCTC
>JASHXK010000059.1 GCA_030043575.1 Terriglobales bacterium | reverse complement strand
TGGCTGTCGATGTCGAGCTCTCCCACAACTTCGCCCTTCACCGTGATCGGTACCACGATTTCAGATTTCGTTTCGATGGAACAGGCGAGATATCGCGGATCGGAGCTAACGTCGTCGACGATGACAGTGCGGCCCGAGGACGCAGCCGCTCCGCAGATTCCCTGATGGAGTGGGATTCGCGTGTGCGGCGTGACGGCGCCGACATAGGGACCCAGAACCAACATCGGCGCTTCGCCATCGCTCGATTTCTCGATCATATAAAAGCCAACCCAATTGAAATGCCCAAGCCGTTGCTGCAGCCGGCCGACGATGATGCTCATAACTTCGTCTGCGCTGCTAGCCGTGTCAGCCAAAGCGCTGAGTTCCTTGGCAAGATCCTGTTGTGCAGTCGTCATAAATGGCCTTCCCATGATAAGCCTGCGACCGGTAACGGCCAGCTGTTAGCTCTTAGCTCTTAGCCTCTAGCGAGACAAGAGCTAACGGCTAAGAGCTGATTTGCCGAATTCCCGGCGGCCGCTCGAACAGCTCAGGATGGATGGCCCACGCCATAGCTTCCAACCCGCCCAGCAGGCTACTGGCCGGCGTGTTCAGTAATTCGTCATTGACGCAAAACACCCGCCGATTCTCGACGGCCGGCAGCTTCTGCCACCCCCGCTGCTCGACAATCTTCTCCAGCGGGACGCGGTCGCCCGCGCCGCACCAGGCAGCCAAGACTACCTCAGGCTGAGCCGCGGCGATCTCCTCGGCAGTCGTAGTCTTTCCAGGCTCGCCGATAAACTCGCCGCCCGCAGCTTTTGCCAGCTCGGCAACCCAAGGCTGTGAACTAATGATCGGCTTGCCCCACTCCTCGCAGAAGACTCGGACTGGTGGAGCGGTTGCGGTACGCTGCCGCACCTCGTTGATACGAGTTTGCATCGTTGCAATGATTGCCTTCCCGCGCTCGTTCTCACCCATAATCCCCGCGATGCTCGTAATATCGGTATAGATATCGGCCAGCGTGCGCGGTGCCAGGCCGAGAAATCTCACGCCGGTTTTCAGGATTTCGCCGACCGCTTCGAGTTGATACGGTACCGACGCCAATACCAAGTCCGGTTCAGCGGCGCGAATCTGTTCGGCCTGGGCCGTCCAGGAGTCGGATACGATGAGGCGTGAGCCGCCGGCGACCTCAGGGCACACATCGGCGCAGTACTTCGTGCAGGCGACCAGGCAATCCAGCAGGCCCAAGTCTCGCAAGGTGACAGTCGCGCTGGGTTGCAGGGAGACAATGCGTCGCGGAGAGTATGTGACGTTCAAGACTGTTCGATTATACGAAGCGGATTGCGCTGTTCGCGATTCGCCGTTCGCTTCTCGCTATTCGCTCTTCGCAGGAATCGTCGGCCGGCAAGGCCGAACCGCGGTCGACGCTTGCAAAGGGGGTAGACTGGTTGGTCGTCCAAAAGCGAATAGCGAAAAGCGAATGGCGTTCTTGCCCCATGTACTCGGCCGAACTTCTCGATCACTTCCAACATCCGCGAAATGCTGGTGACCCGGCGGACGCAACCGCCCGCACACGCATTGAGAATCCTGCCTGCGGAGACGTTCTGGAACTGGCAGTGAGGATCGCCGACGGGCGCATTCTGGATATCGGCTTTCGCGCCAAGGGCTGCGTTCCGGCAATGGCCTGCGCATCGGCTGTAACCGAGTTGGCAAAAGGCAGGTCCGTGGAGCAGGCACGAGGACTCGACAAGCGAGATGTCGTCGCTGCCGTCGGCGGGCTGCCGGCGGCCTCTGGTCATGCGGCGCAGCTGGCGATTGACGCGCTGCGGGCGGTCCTGAGAACTGCCACCTGATGCAGTATCACCCGTAATGGGAATCGGCGGGAAGGTCTACGGAAATTCATCACCCATTTGCCAATCCGGTGCATCTTAAGCTTGGCAAAGCTTTTGCACTTGCCATCCAGCCGGAAAGCTGGTTACGATAGAAGCGTCCTCCAATCGCCGCACTTCCCGTGCCGGCGTTCCTCGCGCCGAAATTTCCAAGCGCCAGACGGACGTACTGAATCGATTTCAGCGAAAGCACTAAACCGCGGCCACGCCAGCCATTGACCAGAACGCAACTGCGCGGGCAATAACAAGCGGTTCACAAATGTGGGATCCCGCTACCTGCGGGTCATACATTAAAGAGAGAAGCATGAATCAAGGACCGAATCCTCCTTCCGGTCATCCCGGAGGGAAGGGACGCAGACGGCGGCGCGGCCGCCGTGGACCCGTCTCCCACGGGGCAGCACCGCAACAGCCCGGGCAACAACAACATCGCCATGGAGCCGGCAAAAACCGGCCACCCGGTCGCCGCTCGGGACAACGGCCCGGCGGTCAGAACCCCCTGGCCGGCGGCGTCTACACCGCCCCCATGGATCACAGCTATCGCGCCCTGCAGAACAACAACGGCAACAGCAACAACGGCAATCCGCGCAAGAATAACCGTGGCCGCATGGGCCAGGGGCCGGGCCGGTCGTTTGTCGCGCAGGAACCGGAGCCTCTGCCGGTGATGTCGGAGACGGCGCCGACGCGCATCTTCGCCTTTGTCGACGATCTGTTCTTCCTGGCCAAAATCCAGGAAACCGCGCGCAAGCTCAACGTGAAGGTTCAGTTTGTGAAAACCGAAAAGGACCTTCAGGAGAAGATGGGCCAGAACGGCGACGACAAGCCGTCGCTCATCATCTTCGATCTGAACATTGCCGGCGCCAAGCCGCTGACCCTGATCCCCAAGCTCAAGGCGAAGCTGAAGAAGGCCACCAAC
>JASHXK010000532.1 GCA_030043575.1 Terriglobales bacterium | reverse complement strand
TTGAGGAGGCGATCATGGGCTCCAAGCAAGCGGGTAGCGGTGGCTCAACCGGCGGTAGCAGCGTCGACCTTAAGCTGGAGATCGTTGTCATTCCGGTCTCCGATGCCGAGCGTGCGAAGGAATTTTACGGCGGCAAGCTGGGCTGGCGGCTGGATGCCGATTACGACAATGGCCGCGACTTTCGCGTGATTCAGTTCACGCCACCGGGGTCCGGAGGTTCGATCATCTTCGGCAGAAATGTCACCGACGCGAAGCCCGGTTCCGCGCAAGGACTGTACCTCATCGTCTCCAACCTGGCGGCCGCTCGCAGTGAGCTGCTGGCGCGAGGCGTGCCCATTAGCGACGTCTTCCACGGCGCCGACGGCAAGTACGACGGTCCCGACGAAGCCTACATCTTCGGCAAAATCCGCGTGACGGGGCCGGATCCCGAGCATCGCAGTTATCGCTCGTTCGCATCGTTCCACGATCCCGACGGCAACGGCTGGCTGCTGCAGGAGATCACGCAGCGGCTGCCGGGACGCGTTACCGGCAATGCCACGTTCGCGTCCGTAAACGATCTGGCGCAGGCCATGCGGCGCGCGGAGCAGGCGCACGGCGAGCATGAAAAGAAGCTCGGACATCGCGATGACAACTGGCCCGAGTGGTATGCCGCGTACATGCTGAGCGAGCAGTCAGGCGAAGCGCCACCGGACTAACGCTATTTGTTCCTAATGCGGCTGTGCAGTCGCCGCCGGCAGCGCGTTTGTTGGCGCCGCAGCTGTCCCCGAAGCAGCCGGCTTCGCGCCGGTGTTCGCCGGAGGTGCAACCATCGCTTGGATCACGCGCTGACTCACGCCCGCGTTCCTCAGTCGGGCAACCTCATTCTTGCTTAATTGGAAGTGCTGGTCACATCTCCGGAATTCAGCAATGGTATCGTCATCGTGGACTCCCGCTCGCGACATCTTGATGATGTCGTTCACGGTAAGAGGGCAGGCCGGTCCCAGGTAGACCGCACTGGGGTATCGCGTCTGATTCTGCTGCGGCTGAGCCAGGCAGGACCAGCACGAGATCAGCATGAAAGTCACGAGCAACCTTTTCATCAAGGCTCCCGTTGTAGCTCGGTTGAAGTGGCGTAACAGCGCAACACTAGCATTCACAGCGGTAATGTCAATAGGGGGCGCGGGCGCTAACGCTAACCTGGACGCAATCTACGATTGACTATCCCCTATTGCCCGATCGCCGGCACCGGCTTGCCATCCATCAACGCTCGGATGTTCGACGCGACCAGATCGCTGAGCTGCGGCTTGCCGGGATTCATATCGAGGCAGTTGTAGAGCACGACAATCGCGCGATCGAGCTTGGGCTCGAAGGATACCACCGACGCATATCCTGCTGTGCCGCCGTCGTGCCAATAGACACCAGTCTCGGGACGGTATAGCCACGCCAGGGCGATCTTCGTTTCACCGGGCCCATCGGCTTGCGGCTGCTGCGCCAATCGCAAAGCGGCCGGCAAAGTCGAAGCCGGTCCGCCACGCGCAGCGGGAATCTTGCCGGGATGCAGGTAAGCCTCGGCGTAAGTCAGCAGGTCGCCAACGGTAGAGTGCAGCGCGCCCGCGCCCGCCATGGATTGAAAGCTCCACGGATGCGCCTTCTCGTGCCCGCCGTTGTAACCCTGGATGAGCCGCGCCTGCTGCGCCGCTGACAGCTCAACCGCAGTGTCGTTCATCGCCAGCGGTCCCGTAACCTGCTGCTGAATCAGCGCTGCGTAGGACTCGCCGGCTTTGTCGGCCAGCACCTGTCCCAGCAAGCCAAAGCCGAAGTTGCTGTAGAGAAAATCGGCCTTCTCCGGCCGCGCGACACCATGCTGCGCCATGTAGTCGTATGCGTTCTTGGCAGTGTAGCGCGCGTAGGGATCAGCTTGTGTCGCGTGTTGGGCAAAGTCCTCCGGCAGACGCGGCAGGCCGGAGTGCTGCGTCGCCAGATCGAGCAAGGTGATCTCCGCTCCGGACGCTGGTTTCGCCACAGTTCCGGCCGGAAGAAGCTCGCGCAGTAGCTCATCCAGCGAGACCCTGTGCTGCTCGACCATCTGTGCCAGCGCCAGGCCGGTGAAGGTTTTGGTTACCGATCCGATCTCGAAGATGGTATCGGTCTTCGCCGTCCCATAGGCGAAGGTCTTGCGCTCGCCTCCAACCGCTAGACCCACCACCAGTCCCGCTTGCGGCCACGCGGCGATCACCGGCGCGAGCTCTTTATCGAGCACCGGCTTCAGATTGGCCAGCGCGACTGGCGGCCCGGCGGGCGCAGGCGCGGGCGGAGCCACAGACGCTCCCGGAGCCTTGGCCTGCCGTGTGAGTTCCAACGGCAGCGGAACACCCTGATTCCAGGTGCCGCTCATCTTGTTGCCATCGGCGCTGAGCGTTGCGGTGTAGGTGCCGTGAACTGGAGGCGCATCCAGCGTCAGCTTCTGGCCAGTGAGCTTGACGTTGTCGCAGGCAATGCCCAGCGCGCCCTGATCGAGCGAGTCGAGCGAGCAGTTGATCTTGCCGCCCGGCGCGGCGTGGAAGTGAAACACCACACGCAGCGAGACCTCACCGGCATGCAGTGTTCCTGCCCAATCGCCGTCAATCGGCGACGGCTTGACCTGCGCGAGAGTGCCTGCACTCGATTCCTGCTTGAACACTAGCCCGATGGACTGCCCTTGCGTCCACATGCCGGAGATGGTCTTGCCGTCGGCGCTCACCGTTCCCGAGTAGCTTCCGTGGACCGACGGCACTTCGAAGCTGAAGTGCGATCCGTTCAGCTGGGCGTTACTGCCGGCAAGCCCGTAAGCGCCTTGCGCCGGACTGTCGAGGGTCGCCGTCAGCTTGTTGTCGACAGCCGTGAGATGCAGCACCAGCGGCAAAGAGCCTGCGGACGTGTTGAGCGAGCCCTGCCAGTCTCCGGCAAGATTTTGCGCAGCCTGAAGCTGCGCCCATCCGGAGCCGACAAGAAATGTTGTGATGAGGGTGGCGACGCAGCAGATCGAGCAATGCAGTTTCATAGCCTGTGACTGCGATCAACACAGGTCTGGCCTCCGGACGCAGACCGAGGGCTATGATAGCTCACGGTTCATCGAAAGCTGCGGAATTTCGAATGCGTTACGACTCAGGCTTCCACACGTAAAAGTAATCGTCGTCGCTGGACGTAGCTACCTCGAGGTTCCGTTGCCGTGTCGCGCGGTTGAGCGCCGAGCGGATATTGGCTTTGGAGCCGGCCAGTTCGGACAGCGGGATTTTGATGGCGCGACCCGCTTCCAGCTGATGAATGTCGTCGAGCAGCTGATGCACGATCTCGTTGTGCTTGCCTTTACGGCCAAATGGCAGGTCATCCTGCGAGATGGTCTTGAAATTGGCGACAGGAGGAGAAGTTTTTCTGTTAGCCATAGCTTAAATTGCCACGTTATCGTATTTGTACTGCGTTACCGTACCTATAGTATCCATAACGTATCACAATTGTCCACGATATTTCCACCACAAACGAACGACTGCCCTAGCGTCATTTTGCGCCATCAGGCTGGAAAAGCAGCGCCAAAGGCGTCGGTAAACATTTGCAAAAGAGTTAACACGTAGCAGCGGGACGCTGTTACTGTCCCTGCAGGGAATGCTTCGGCGCCCAACAAGTTCGCCGGATTACTTGTGCAGTTGGAGCAGCCATGACAGAAGAAGTACCGGACAACGTCAGGTCATTCGTCCGCGGACACATACAAATCGCCGATCGCCTGCTAATCGAATCCACCTGCCGGAACTGCGGTCAGTCCAAGGTTGCGTCGCACCACGATGGCTCGTTGGAGAGGTGGGAAGATGGACACATCTGCGAGCACAGCGACGCCAAAGCCAGCTAGGTTGTCGCGCGTGGCCCGTTCAGTGCCTTTCCGATACGATCCGCTATCTACGATTCACTAATCACTGACGCGTGTCTGGTCGGTGATCCAGTTCACCTCCCAAGTCTTGCCTCCGTCGTCCGAAAACGACTGCTCGAAGTGCGGCGTACCGGTGTTGAGGTTGGTCCAGTGGAACTTGATCAGGATAGTCTTGCCGTTGATGGTGTCCTGCGCGTAGAACTCGCCAACGCCGTCTTTGAACTCGCCGACCTGCGGCGGATCGAGGACGCCAACCTTCTGGTTGTCCCAGTACAGCCGCCACTGATGCGATTGCGGATTGTAGACGCGCAGCGTCAGTCCGACGATGTGGCCGGTGGGGCCGTTCCACTCGCCCTCGTCGATCTGCGCCCCGTCGAAGATCTTGCGGCAAGTGCCCGTGCCTTCGAATTCCACCCATTCGTTCGAACCGGTCAGCGGATGCAGTCGCCGCTTCAGGTGATACTTCCACGTTCCCAGGAGCGGATCGAAATCGTGCGATCCATCGCGGGCCTGAGCCGCCGCCTGGGGTTTATCTGCCTGCGCCGGAAGCTGGGGTGGGAAGGCGACGAGTATCAGAAGGGCGAGTAAGCAGGTCCGGTGCATGTTTGTGTCTCCAGTGATAACTAGATGTGGATCGAAACAGCGTGACGGAGAGCTTGGCGCCCCAGGTTCGCGTCCGGGTTTTGGACGCTAACCTGGGGGCCGATATCACCCCGTTCAGAGGTGACTTATTTGTTGATGTCCTGCTTGTCCTGCAGCCGCTTGATCAGCTGTTCGACTCCCGACTTCGCTGGATCTGGAGCGGAAGCCAGCGCCAGCTGCATCTGCTTGGTGGCTTCCGAATAATTCCCTGCCCCGACGGCGATGCGCGCCAGGCCGGCATGCGACAGCCAGTTGTTGGGGTCTTTCTGTGCCGCCTGCTTGAAGACCACGAAGGCCTCCTGCTGCTTGCCCTCGCGCTGCAACTGGCGTCCATAGCCGTAGAGTTGCTGTGCATTACCCAGCGCCAGCGCCTTGTCTTTGGCTTGCTGCGCCTCTGCGTTCTGTCCCATTGCTTCTAGAATGCGCGACTTGGTCATTTCGTTCTCGAAGCGGTCTTCGTTGCCAATCGAGTTGTTCTCCCACTTCAGCGCCTCGGGAAGGTCGTATTTGCTGTCGACCAGGTACGTCGCCGCATCGTCCCAGCCGTCCCAGGTGTATCGTGAGAGGCCGCGCAGCTGGTTCTGCAGGCTCGCCTCGACAATCTTGTTCACATCGACCGAGACCTTGAAGGGCACAGCGATCTTGTCCCAGCTCATCACCACCACGGCGGAGTCGGGCTGGAGTTGATCGAAGTCATAGGTGAGCGCGTTGTGCATCTCCGTCGGTTGGGGCTTCACGGTCACACGCAAAGCGTCCTCCGACTCCTTGTAGCTGAAGCTGCCCCACGCGGTGTGCATCTTGGAGAAAATCACCGTCCAGTCGCCTTCGGTGGGAATCATGTGCAGGCCATAGGTTCCGGCGGGCAGCGGCTGGCCTTCGATCATGACATCGTTGGCAAAGGTGATGGTGGTGTTGAGATTGGCGCCGGCGCGCCACACCTCCCCGTACGGCACCAGCCCGCCCCACACCTTGCGCCCGTTAACCAGCGGGCGATGGTAGTCGATGGTGATGTTTGTGATGCCGATGGTCTGCGTCACCTTCGCGGCCTGGCTTTGCAGCGGAAGATTCATCTGGGTAGATTGCGCGCTCGCAAGTACGGCAATCAGCAACAGGCAAGGAAGCACGAGGAAGCGAAGTTTGCTCATGGTAGGTACCTCTCTTTTCTTTCTCGTATAACGTGATTCCGGCGGCGGATCGCCCCCGCAGATACGTGGCTCGCCCCACGGATTCTTTCGGAAAACTTGGACTGCAACGATTGTACGGCGTGAGCACCGGAGTGACGAACGTGGTGGGAACGGGCACGGATGTGCAGTTTGCGGGGATGGGGGTTGAGGAATCACCTTACTTTTGACAAAACGTTTACCCTTTCGTGACACACCGCCCGCCTGATTCTTTAAAGTCATCGGGAACGAAAGGCGGGACTATGAACAAACCTGCAAGGTTGAAGATCGCCGGCACCCTGTTCGCGCTTTGCGCGGCGACGGCGATTGCCTCGCCCGCACAAGAGCTCACGACGCTCCACAGCTTCGACGGTAGTAACGGCGCTAACCCCTACGCCGGGCTGATACAAGCGACGGACGGCAATTTCTACGGGACCACCTACTATGGCGGAGCCAACAATGAGGGCGCGGTCTTCAAAATCACTCCCGGCGGAACACTGACCACGCTCTACAGCTTTTGCTCGCAACGCAACTGCGCCGACGGCGAGTATCCCTACGGCGGGCTGGCGCAGGGCACCGACGGCAACTTTTACGGAACCACCGTGGAGGGCGGCGTCAACTGCAGCCCGCGTTTCATCTGTGGCACGGTGTTCAAGATCACCTCCAGCGGCGCGCTGACCACGCTCCACAGCTTCGATAGCACCGACGGTTCGGAACCTTACGGCGCGCTGCTGCAAGGCAGCGACGGGAACTTCTACGGAACAACCTACGTTGGCGGCGTCAACGGTCTGGGCACGGTCTTCAAGATCAGCGCGAGCGGAACGCTGACTACGCTGCACAGCTTTGAAGGCAGCGATGGCGAGGGCCCCCGCGCCGGGCTGATACAAGCGACTGACGGCAATTTCTACGGGACCACCGCAGCGGGCGGAGACCACGGACTCAACAGTAGCGGCACAGTCTTCAAGATTACCCCCAGTGGAACGCTGACCTCGCTCTACAGCTTTTGCTC
>JASHXK010000531.1 GCA_030043575.1 Terriglobales bacterium | reverse complement strand
GAGACGCTGCTTGGCATCGCGATCGTTATCGTGCTTTTCGTGGGCGGGCGCGAGGTGCTGCTGCATCGCATCACCGTCGGCAGCTTCGTCGCCTTCAACACTTACATGGTGCAGCTCACCTGGCCGATCATCGCGCTGGGCTGGGTGATCAACATCTTCCAACGCGGCACAGCGTCGATGGGCCGAATTCACAACATCATGTCGGAGCTGTCGGAGATCACCGATGCTGCCGTTTCAAAGACTGACGCGCCGGCTGAAGTTCGGGGTGATATCGAGTTCTGTAATCTCAGCTTCCACTACGGCAAGACGCCTGGTACGACAGAGACCGGGAACGGCCGTTCGCAAGGCGATGACGAGATCCTGAAGAATATCAGCCTGAGCGTACTGGCAGGGACGAGCCTCGCGATCGTCGGCCCGACAGGTTCCGGCAAGTCGACGCTGGTGTCGCTGATTCCCCGCATCTATGACGCCTTGCCGGGCAGCGTGCTGATCGACGGCCGTCCCATTCGCGAGTTTCCGCTGGCGGTACTGCGCCGCAACATCGGCTTCGTTCCGCAGGAAACATTCCTCTTCAGCGACACTATCCGTGACAACATTGCCTTTGGCGCCGAGGATGCCTCACTCGAAGAAGTTCGCCGCGCGGCCGAGGCTGCCAGTATTGCCGCAGAGATCGAGGGCTTTCCCGACGGCTACAATACACTTGTTGGTGAGCGCGGCTTGACGCTCTCCGGCGGACAGAAACAACGCACAGCGATCGCTCGCGCACTCATTCGCAATCCCCGAATCCTGATTCTCGATGACGCGCTTGCCAGCGTCGACACCCAAACCGAAGACCGCATCCTGAATCACTTGCGCGAGATCATGCTGGGCCGGACGACCATCTTCATCTCGCACCGCGTCTCGACCGTGCGCAACGCCGACCGCATCGCCGTGCTGCACGATGGCGAGATTGTCGAGTACGGCACCCACGACGAGTTGATCGAGCGCAACGGCTACTACACCGACCTCTACAAGAAGCAGTTGCTGGAAGAAGAGCTAGAGACGGTGTGAGGCGATTACTGCGCGCAGGAGAGTCTGTTGGCCTAGGCGCTATGGAGTGTTGGAAACTGCGCTAGTGGTGGTTCGCTGCGACTTCTTGTGCACTGGCCAGAAGGTTATCTGTAGCGCGGCCGTGACGTCGGTCTTCGGTGTGGCGCTGATCAGGGGAAAGTCCCAGCGTTCATACTGCACCATCGGCTGCACCTGGATTTCTTTCTTGAACAGCCAATTGATGGTGGCGGAGTAATCGTTCAATCCTCCACCTTCCAAGAAGACCGGATCGTTGTACTGCCGCCGGTAGCCAAGCTGAATTTTCTTTTCCGCCGAAAACCAATACGTCGCCCAGGCCTGGACGGCGTCACCTTGGCGGCCGATCCAGCTGCCAATAATCACACCGTCGTTCCGATAGCCGTCGGCATAGTGGGCGTTGGCGTAATAGCGGCCGACGCCAGGATAACCGGGGATATTCGTGTACAGACCCTCGACGCGAAGATCGAGATTATGGAGCTTGGGAATCTGCGGGAAATAGAGCCCGGGATTCCACGCCGACTCGTGCGCGTAGGCAATGGGATTGGGTTCGTCGTTGGCCATGCCATCGGCATAGAGCGTCACCCAGTTGCGCAGACCGGGAACACGGTAGGAGAAATTAATTCCGTTGAAACGCTTGCCCGGATCGACCGGCTGGTCGTTACCCTGGCTCGACCAGGTATGCAGCCAGGTGGCGATGGTCGCCGGGCGCGTGTAACCTGCCCACATCACAGTGATGGTTACGCCCATTTCGAAGTTCGGCGACATCTTGAGAGCCAGCTTGTCTCCCCAAAGATAAGGCTGCGGATTCAGCAGCGTGACGCCATTGCCGATCAGCGGAAATTCAGGATAGGGACCGCGGATGTAGGTTTGACCGTCAACCCGGCCGATGAAAAATGAATTGCGCAGCATGCCCAGCCAGGCAAGTGGCCCAGAAAGTTGAAAGGGGCTGACGCGAGTCAGACTGAGCATCGTCATCGGCTGGGAATTGTCGGAGAGCATGAGCGAGCCGCCGTAGTCCGGTCCCCATTCCAATGCCTGCTGGCCGAATGCCCATTGCCAGTTATCGAGATTGAGGGCGGCGTAGGCCTCAATGGTCTTGAACTGGTTGAGGCCGGGAAACGTCGGCACAGAATTGAGCGGTAGCTGATCGACATTTGCGATCGCTTGTGCAGCAGCCGGACTATACGGCGCAATCGGCGAAGAATGTTGATATTCGCCGCGAATATAAAAGGCGATGGGGCCGGCCTCGGCGCGGGTCGAGGCGCCAATGATGCTGTTGAAGCCCTGGCCGAAAGGACGGCCGTAGTTGTTGTAGAGCGTCTGCGCGAAGTGGAAGCTATCGTCCAGCGGCATGCCCGCGATTTCCGTCACTCCGACATATGCGGATTCCAGCTGGGCGCCGATGTTCGGAGCGCCTCCCAGATTCGCAAGCTCGATGGCAAACTCGCGCCGCAACTCATCCACAACTCGGGTCTCTTGATTACGAACGTCGGGATAACCGGTATTCTCCTGCGCCTGCAGAGTAAGCCGGGCGACTTCCAGCCGTGCCAGCGGACGAATCTCCTGGACATATTCCGGCAAGTAGCCGAGGGCGGCGAGCCGATCGAGCGCGGGATAGATCCAGCTATCGAGCGGGACGTAAGTCGTCCCCATAAAATTGGGATTGGGAACATTGTCGTCA
>JASHXK010000530.1 GCA_030043575.1 Terriglobales bacterium | reverse complement strand
GTCGGGATGACAAGCAGTTAGGGAGTCGCTCATTGGCACGACGGATGTCGTGTCCTGTTACAAAGCTTTCCACTTATGAGTTGAGACTCTAGTCCGCTACTTCTTCCGTAGTACTTTCGGCTCCCACACGATGCGAGATGTGCGACCACACGAAATAGGCCACACCGATCAGGAACACCAGCAGAATTACCGCATCCAGCCGATGGAACCACATCTTCAGCCGCGGGTCGGTGTCCCATTGCTGGCCGAGCCGCATGCCGATATACGCCAGCATGAAGCACCACGGCCACGATCCGACAAACGTGTAGACGTGGAACTTCACTCGATTCATGCGCGCGATGCCTGCGGGCAGCGCGATGAAGGTGCGAATTACCGGCAGCAGGCGCGCGATCAGCACGGCGATCGCGCCGCGGCGCTCGAAGAAGCGGTCGGCGATGGCGAGCTCGCGATGGCTGAGGAAGATATAACGGCCGTAGCGCTCGACCAGCGGACGTCCGCCAAAATAGCCGATTTCATAGGCGACGATCGATCCCAGATTGCATCCCAGCGCGCCGAAGGTCGCGACCGCAACCAGCGAGAAGCGTCCGGTGTACACCAGATAGCCGGAGAACGGCATGATGATTTCCGAGGGCAGGGGAATGCAGGCTGACTCGATGGCCATCAGGAACATCACCCCGGGATAACCTGCGGCCGAGATGACGCTGACAATCCAAGCTCCGACGATTTCGACGATGTGGGCAATCATGGGTTGAGGAAGTGACTCCGGGGGTGGCAAACGAATGCGGTAGACCCGGCCTATTTAGGCCGCCGTCACGGCCCGTAGATTATTGCACGAGTCGGCTTCCGCCGCCGACAGGCTTCACTGTTCGAGATGACAATTCCCAGGCGGACGCTCCGCTCAGGATGACAGATTCAAAAAGCATTACGCGCGCTACCGGCGGCTTAACGGAATATGGTCACTCCGCGGCTTTCTGCGCTTGCCCGCCTACACGCCGGACTGAATCAGCGCCGCCGCCGGCGTTCGCAGGCGGCCGTTGCCGTTACGATTGTTGCTGGCGTTCCGCCAATTCACATTGGGCAGGAAAACCGACTGATCGATGCGCTCGCTGTACTTCAGCGCGATCCCGATCATGGAATCCAGCAGCGAATCAGACAGCAAATGCGGCTGCAGGCCCAGGTCGATCAGCTTGGAGTGTCTGGCGTTGTAATAATGCGTCTCGGCCTCGACGCGCGGGTCGGGCAAGTGATTGATCTCCGCCTTCAGTCCCAGCTTTCGCGCCGCAGCTTGCACCATCTGCGCCAGCTCCAGTACCGAGAACTGCTCGGTGAACTGATTGAAGACGCGGAACTCGCCCGGCTCGGCGGGATTCAGACAGGCGATCTCGACGCAGCGAATGGTGTCGCGAATATCGAGGAAGCCGCGCGTCTGTCCGCCCTTGCCGTAGACGGTGATCGGATGGCCGGCCGCGGCTTCAATGCAGAAGCGATTGAGCGCGGTACCGAAGATCTCGTCGTAATCGAAGCGGTTGATGAGCGCTTCATCGAGTGCGGTGTCGTCGGTCATGGTGCCGTAGACCACGCCCTGATTGAGGTCGGTGGCCCGCAGTCCCCAAGCCTTGCAGCAGAAATGAATGTTATGGGTGTCATGCACCTTGGAGAGGTGATAGAACGAGCCCGGCTGCTTGGGAAATGGGAGCGTGTCCGCGCGGCCATTATGCTCGATGCGGATGTAGCCTTCCTCGATGTCGATGTTGGGCGTACCATACTCGCCCATCGTGCCCAGCTTCACCAGGTGGCAATCGGACTTGAATTCGCGCAGGGCGAACAGCAGGTTCAGCGTGCCGACCAGGTTGTTTACCTGGGTGAAGGTGGCGTGCTCGCGGTCGATCATGGAGTACGGCGCCGACCGCTGCTCGGCGAAGTGAATGACGGTGTCCGGCTCGAAGTCACGAATGTGCGCCGACAGGAAGGCGTAGTCCGTCATGTCGCCCACGAAGACGTCGATGTGGTTGCCGGTCAGATCTTTCCAGGCTTGCAGCCGGTCGCGGAGAGAGCGGATCGGAGTTAGCGTCTCGACGCCAAGGTCAAAGTCCCATTTGCGGCGGATGAAGTTGTCGACGATGGCGACCTGGTGTCCCTTCTGGGACAGGTACAGTGCGGTTGCCCATCCGCAGTAACCATCTCCACCCAGCACGGCAATTCTCATGCATCCTCCTCAGGGCTTATACAGTGTAGCGCGGCGCCTGAATTGCTACTGCTATTGCTCCGAGGTTCCCGCACGGCAAGGTCATCCCGGTCTTTTGGAAAGCATGTGCGATGGAATGCCAACAAGTTCCTTCCTTTAAGAATATACCGGGTTTGCGGCACGATTGCAGGATTTCTCCACCCCATCTGGCGTAACTGCAGTGCAAAATGGGGAACTCGAAGCAAGCTCAAAATCTTCGCAGGTGTGTCACATTGGTCCGCCGGCTGGCAGAATGACCGACCAGAGGATGGCGTTAGAGGACCGCCATTGCGCTCAGCGTGCTGCCCTGCGACGGGCGGCAATGTGGCGTTGGGAAGCGGCAGGTTGGTCGCCACAAATTTTCCACCTGAAGCGGCGACGATATGCAATTTGTCGCGCCCGACCAGCGGTTCCAACCGTCGCAGAGCGAAATCATTCGCCACCAGGTAATATCGCTGCGGCGTCGACCAAAGTTCCTTAAACTGCGCGTCGTCGATGAACGGATTGGGCGCACCCGGCGCGTAGGAGCCGTACGAGAGATTGAGTATCCGGCCATTCAACAGCAATCCGCTGCGATTGGTGTAGAAGAAGACTGACGAAAATGTGTAGTAATGGCGGTCGAAGATCAGCTTGCCGTCGGGCGAGCGCAGGATCGCCTCAGCCAGCGACTTCGAGGACAAATCGGGATCGAAGCGCACCAGCGCCACTCGCGCCGCCTGGAAGAACAACAGCATCATCAGCGTAACGCAGACGAATGCCCGTTTGGCCGGGGCGCGAAAGGTGCCGATCGCCCCGATCAAAAACGCCACGGCTACCAGCAGAAGCGGCGCTCGCAAATACGCGAACGACTGCAGCGTCAAATCCTCCATATGCCCGAGCGACAAAGTGTAAGCAGAGGGATGCGAGGTTAGAGCGCTGAAGATGTCCCCTGGGGTGGGTACGTTTCGGACCAGAACGAAGATGGTAATCGCCGCCGCTGCGGCAAGGGACGCAAGTGCCGTCAAAACTGCGGTTCCACGGCGTATCCAGACGTTGTCCGTTGCCATTGCGGATCCCAGCAACAACGCCAGCGCCGGGTAGCAAGGCATCGAATAGTACTCCTGCGTCGTGGAAAACGTGAAGAACACCAGAATGAAACCAACCCAGCATAGCGCCAGGAGTCGCGTGCGTCCGGCGCGGTCGAAGGGCTTAAATGACAACTTCGCAATCGCCGGAAAATAGACACTCCAGGGGAACAGCCACGCCAGATGGAACAGCCAGAACCAGAGCCGCGGAACGGTGTTGTAGTCGCGCGGATAGCGCAGGTTCAGGAAGCGCAACAACTGCTCGTTGATAAAAAAGAACCACAGGAATCCGTGGTACTCGCCTCGGCCGCTGTGCATGGCGAGCGAGAAATACGGCGGATTGCGCAGCGTCGCCAGCGCGTGCCAGGGAACCGCGATCAGCAAGATCACCAGCAGACCACTAAAGGGACGCAGCCGCTTCCAAGTCCGCGCCTTAAATAACTGGTTAGTTAGGAACAGATAGATCGCGCCGGCCGCAATCGGGAACAACACACCGATCAGGCTCTTTAACAGCAGCCCGGTTCCGAGGCTGGCCGCTAGGAGAAACGCCCATAGTCCCGGTCGCGTCTCCGCTTCGTCGGTGACGCGCAGCAACGCCCACATCGCCAAGGTAATCGTGAACGCAAGAATGACGTCAGGAATCAGGACGCGCGTGAACAGGTACAGCCCAACGCATGTGCCGATACACAAACCCGCATAGAAGCCGACTCTCCGGCCAAACGCCCATACACCGAAGGCCGCGGTCAGCAGACAAAGCCCGATGCAGAACAGCGCGATCGGCAACCGTGCCGCCCAATCGTGCACGCCAAAGATCTTGTAGGAGCCAGCCATCAGCCAATAGACCAGCGGCGGCTTTTCCAGATAGGCAACGCCGTCGAGGCGTGCCGTGACCCAGTCGCCCGTGGTCAGCATGTTGCGGGCGATCTGCGCTTGCACCGCGTCTACGTCGTCTTGCAGCGAAGGAGGAGAGATGATTCCGGTCAGGTAGACCGATCCCGCCACGAGCAGCAGGATTACGTATAAACTCCAACTCCGGTCACGGAAGCCTGTCGGGTGGCTGTGGCAGGCCGTGGCGGCCTGATATTCCACTTTTTCATCCACAACAACAGAATCATCAATCCCCATAAGTGATAGCCAATATTGACACGCCTTTCCAAATGATCTTGCAGATGGGACTCGAGCACATCCGGACGAAAGACCTCAGGATATTCTGCCGCTCCATCGCGGAGCGTCCTGACCAACAGGTTCCGTAGCGGGCCGCGCAGCCAATCGTGCGCCGGAATATCGAAGCCCACCTTCGGCCGGTGCAGCACCGAATGCGGCAGCTTGTCCATCATCAACTGCTGGAGAACCACCTTTTGCCGCGAGCCTGAAACCTTCAGCGATGCCGGGAGCCGGTTCGCAAACTCGACGATGCGATGGTCCAGAAAGGGCGGCCGCACCTCCAGGGAATGGGCCATGCTGATGCGGTCCGACTTCACCAGAATATCATCCGGCAAGTAGTATTTCTGGTCGAACCAGAGGTAGGCATTCAGGTCGCTCCCATTGCGTCCGAGTTGTCCGCGCAGATCGGACAGAACGCGATCCAGCGCCGTGGGCAGCTCCTCCGAGATCAACCCTTGCTTTTCCCTGTCGGAGAAGGTTCCGTTCCAATAAACGTGACCGCGCTCGGCCGACATCAAACTGCCGGCCAACAGGCGATTCACTTTGTAATCGAACCCAATCTTGTCATCCGACACCGGCCACGCCTGCATCAGCCACTGGCCGAGACGCAGCGCGCTGGCCGGCAAGCGCCGCAAATTCGTAGCGATGCGGCTGGCGCGATAGGTCAGATATCCGCCAAACAACTCGTCAGCACCTTCGCCGCTCAGAGCAACCTCGGTCTGGGTGCGGCTCAGCTTCGCCAAAAACCACAGCGGCAACGCGCCCGCATCGGCGCTGGGTTCGTCGGAGTAATAGGCAAATTCCTGGATCGCGCCTTCCAAGTCCTGATCCGGATTCAGGTCGAGCTCGGCATGCTCGGTGCCATATTCCGAAACCATGTTCCGGATATAGCTGCTCTCGTCGAACGTCCGCCCGCGGAAGGAAATCGAAAACGTCTTCACCTGCGACGACGACGCTTGCGCGGCGTAATGCAGGATGGTCGACGAATCCAAACCGCCGCTAAGCCAGACGCTGAGCGGCACGTCGGAGATCAGGTGTTCCTTCACCGATTGCTGCAGCAGCCCATCGAGCTCTGCGCATGCTGAGTCGAGCGTGTAATTCTCCGCATGCGGCGCAGGCAAGGTCCAATACGATTCCGACCGCACGCCGCCGTTGCGCCACTCCATCCACGTCCCCGGCATGACCTTGAAGATTCCCTCGATCATCGTCCAGGGCGCGGGAATGTAGTTCAGCGCGAGGTAGCAGTCCAGAGCCGGCAGGCTGAGATTGCGCTCGATCTCAGGATGAACCAGAATCGCCTTAAGCTCGGAGCCAAAGTAGAGATCTTCGCCATCGCGCGCGATGTACAGCGGCTTGATGCCCACGCGGTCGCGCGCCAGCACCAGCCGCTTGGCTGAGTTGGTCCAGATGCCGACAGCAAACATCCCGCGCAGCTTCTGAAAGCAGGCGGTGTCCCACTCCAGAAACGCGTGCAGAACCGTCTCCGTATCGCAGTGGGTGTGGAATCGATGACCTGATTTTTCCAGCTCGTCGCGCAGTTCCAGGTGGTTATAGATTTCGCCGTTGAAGACGATGGTCGTATCGCCGTCGTCGGAGTGAATGGGCTGGTCGCCGGACTCGAGATCGAGGATCTTGAGGCGAGTCGCGCCGAGGGAGCAGGTAGCGGTCTCGTAGACCCCTTGCTGGTCCGGTCCGCGATGGATCAGGGTCGCCGCGGCCGCTGCAATCCGCTCTGGGCGCGGCAAACTGCCTTTATGTGTGAAACCAACTATCCCGCACATTAATGTGATTCTAGCGTGGGCCCGTAAAACTGCTATGTAACTAAACTATCACAATGGTTTGATGTTACCGATGCCACAAAAGCCGCACCCAGCAGATGCTTCGCGAATCACCGTTATTAGATAGCTTTCGAATGTCCAAGGATGACAGTTCTTTCACTTTGCGCGCCGGCAGCGCTGTGACGGCGATCGGTACTCGGAAAGCTCGAGCGCTTCCAATCTCATCTCATCATGCACGCCTGCATTCGGGCGGCTAGGCGACGCCTTCGTGTACCATGACCAGAGGAAGCTCCGCAGTGAACCCGCCACTGACAGAAACCCAAACCGAGACTGCACCGTCCGAGGTGCATAAGCAGCTGCATTTGAAGACCTATCTGCTGATCGGGATGATGATCATTACCGGTCCCGTAGGCAATCTTCTGCTGGCCAAGAGCACCAAGCAGGTCGGCGAAATCAAAGTTTGGCCGCTGTCGGAGCTGATTAGCGCCTTCGTTCGCATCTTCAGCTCCTTCACCATCTGGGCGGGAATCAGCTGCCTGATCGCCTTCATCATTGCCTACATGCTGGCGCTTTCGGTCGCCGATTACAGCTTCGTGCAGCCTGCTGCCGCGCTTGGTTACGCAGTCATCGCTGTGCTGGGCGTCACCATTCTCCATGAGAAAGTGGCGCCATTGCACTGGGCGGGTATCGCTGTCATCTGCCTGGGCGTGTCGTTCATTCGTGGCACTCATCCCCGCACTACAGGTAACAGCGATTGACGCTCGAATACATACTGTTCATCTTGGTCATCGTTGTTGGCACCGGGGGCGAGCTCTGTCTGGGCCGCGCCATGAAGGAAACCGGCGAGCTCAAGCGGCTTCACCCATCGGATGCGATGAGGTTGCTCGGACGCGCGCTGCGCGTGAAGTGGATCTGGATTGGCGTGGCGATGATGGCGACCGCCTTTTTCTCGCTGGTGACGCTGTTGTCCTTTGAGGAGGTCAGCTTCGTCGTTCCGGTCACCGCTCTGAGCTATCTGGTGGGCGCCGTAGGCGGCATCTTCTTTCTGGGAGAGCGCGTGAGCTGGCAGCGCTGGGTCGGCATCGGTCTGGTTTGCATCGGGGTGACCATGGTGGTCATCAGTAGATGAGACGGTGCAGCGAAGAAGAGGTGCTCGAGTAGCGTCTCCAGGAGTTTCATTTTGCAATCGACTGGATTTTCTGTGGGGACAACGAACGAGTGGCAACCAAACCAGCCGCGCAGCGGCGGCATGAATCTAGCCCGGGGCGCAAGCCCCGGGTGGGCGTAGAGAATGCCACGAGCCGCGGCAGCGGCGACACGCTTCTGGGTTCGGAGGACATGAGTAAGGGCATACTTTCAGTCGTGCCGATCAGACGCTTATTTATTTCCCGAGCCGGCTTTAGCCGGCGACTCGCCGGCTGCCCGGACGTCTAACGATGATCATGTCTGAGCCCATCCTCACCAACGGCTCACCCACGAGCACCACAACTCAACCGCCAGCGCCAAAGCCTCGTGGCTCAAAATTTCTCTACGCGTTGAAGCTCATTACCGTCAACCTCCTCGTTTTCGGCGTCTCCATCGAGCTTGCCAGCATCGTCCTGGTTCATCTCAAAAAGTGGCCGCTCACTCGCCCGACCTACCACTTGGGCCGCTACGAATTCTGGGGCGCCTACAATCCTGTCTTCGGGATGTGGCATCCGCCCAACGGACATTTTATTCATCAGGAGGGCTGCTTCAGCTTCAAGTACTCGACCAACAGCTATGGCGCACGCGACGTGGAGCGAACGATGCACTCCGATCAGCCCCGCACCGTCGTGCTCGGCGACTCTTTCATGGAAGGCTTTGGACTGCCGGTAAACGAGCGGCTCAGCAATCTGCTGGAAGGGCGCACCGGCCGCGAGTACCTGAACTTCGGAACCGGCGGCGGTTTCAGTCCGCTGCAATACGATCTGGTGTACGAGAGTCTCGCGTCAAAGTTCGACCACGATGTCGTGCTGGTCGGCGTTTTACCGGATAACGACTTTCACGAGATGGATGGCCAGTGGATGGAAGAACATTATCCTGGCCGCTATTTCCCTTACTATCGCAATGATCTTTCGGTCGCCTACCGGGGAGACTTCGATCCGCACGCCCGGGAGGGTTTCTGGACGCGTGTGCAGGCTTTTTTTCGCTCCTATTTTGCCACCTATCACGTCGTCGAATATATATTGGCTTCGCGAGTGTATTCGACCAAGCACCGGACGTACTCGGGCTACAACGATTACAGCGACACCGATCTCGTCCGGCTGAAGAAATCGTTGCTCGATATCAAGAGCGTGGCGGACAACCACGGCGCGATGGTCGACGTTTTCCTTATCCCGCGCGCCAACGACTTCCAGCGATACCGCGAGGGACAGGATCGCCTGGGACCCGCGCTGGAAGCCTGGGGACGCGAGGTCGGTATTCGCGTCAAAGATCTGCTGCCGGAGATGGCAGCCCGCTCCGGTGGCAACTATCGCCCGTACTTTCTGCCGTGCGATGACCACTGGTCGGCCGAAGGCTCCGAGGCCGCCGCCGACATTTTGCAGCCCTGGCTGTATGGAAAACCGTCAAGCGCGACAGCGAGTCGTTAAGTTAATCTGACGCTATGGCGCAAACCATCGTAGCTCCGCTGAATCGTTTGTCCACGCGGCTGGATCTTTCGCGGACACTCGTCTTCCGCGAAATCCTGACGATGGGAATCGACTCACTGAAGGCCGACAAGTTACGCGCTGCCATGACTGCGCTCGGCATGGCAGTGGGTACGGCCGCGTTGATCTTGGTGGTGACGGTCGCGCTCACCGGCAAGCGCTATGTGCTCGCGCAGATCGAGGGCGTCGGCACCAATGTCATCTGGGCGGAGTATTCCGGCGTCTCCACTGCCTCTACCAGCACCGGCGTGGCGGACTACCTCACGGCCAAAGACATGCTCGCCGTCGAGCAAGCGGTCCCCGGTGTCAAAGAGGCTTCGCCGGTGCTCAACATGCATGCCCGCATGGTGGTCGGCGCCGGCAAAGAGCAGGATGTTCTGGTCTTGGGTGTCGACCCGCAGTATCAAACGGTGCGCCGCATCCTCGTGAGCGCGGGACGGTTTTTTGATCAGCAGGATTCCCAGGACGGTAACAAGGTTGCGCTTCTTACCGAACCCCTGGCACGCGACCGCTTTGGTTCACTCGACCAGGCGCTGGGACAGACCATCAAAATTCAGGAAGTACCATTTGTTGTTATCGGCACCTTCCGTGAAAGCGTCGATACGCTCGGCCGCTCCGAGATTGAGGACAGCACCGTGCTGATCCCTTACAGCGTGGCGCGCGCCATGTCGGGCACGAGCGCAGTGAACCAGATCTACTTCTCCATGTCGAATGCCAACAGCATTCCCGCGGCGACCGACAGGATTCAAGCCGTCATCGCTGCGCGTCATCGGCCAGAGTCGGTATATGACGTCAGCAATATGACGGAAGTGCTGCGCCTGGCCAACAAGACGGCCAACGCGTTTACTGCCGTGCTGCTGCTGTTCGCCGCGGTGACCCTGATTGCGGCCGGCATCGGCATCATGAACATCATGATGGCCACGGTGCATCTCCGCATCCACGAGATCGGCGTGCGCAAAGCGGTAGGGGCTACGCGCAGTGCCATCCTGCTGCAATTTCTTTGCGAGGCGGTGATGATCGCGCTGCTCGGCGGCTCCGTGGGAACAGCCATTGGCATTGGCATCCCCTTCGCGATTCAACTCTTCACCGACCATAATGTGCCTGTCTCCGTGATGTCGGCCGTGGTTGCGCTGGCGGTTTCCTGTGCCGTCGGAATCACCTTCGGCATCACCCCTGCCAATAATGCCGCCCGCCTCGATCCGGTAGAATGCCTGCGCCACGAATGAGCCGCCGGCAAATCGCGCTGCTGTTCCTCATTAGCATCGGCGCCGTCCTTGTGCATGGCTATCATCCCGCTATCGAGGATGCCGAGTTCTATCTACCCAGCGTCATCAAGCATCTCAACCCAGCGCTCTACCCCTTCAACGATCAGTACTTCCTCTTGCATGCGCGGATGACTTTGTTTGACGACATCGTCGCCGCGTCGATGCGGATCACGCATCTGCCGCTGGATTGGACGATCCTGCTCTGGCACTTGGCCTGTATCTTTCTTTTCCTGCTGGGCTGCTGGCGCATTGCGCGCGTCTGCTTTCGCAGCGAACTCGCACCGTGGGGCAGCGTCGCGCTGGTCGCCGCGCTGTTGACGATCCCCGTCGCCGGAACTGCGCTGTACATCATGGATCAGTACCTGAATCCGCGCGACATGTCGACGGCGGCAATTGTCCTGTTGCTGGCGGAGGCCATGCGTCGCAGGTTTGTGCTCTCCGCAATCGGCATGGTGCTCGTCGCTGCCATTCATCCCCTGATGTCGGTTTTTGGAATTGCGCTGCTGGTGCTGCTCTTCATCGAATTTCAACGAATGTCCGTCTCTGTTTCAAGGGTTGCTCCGGCTACGGTGACAACAGCCCTACTGCTGTTTCCATGGGACCTGTTTTCACCGCCATCGCCGATTTATCGCGATCTGCTGGCCAAGAACATTTCGTACTTTCTGGTCACGCGCTGGCACTGGCCGGAGTGGCTCGGCATCGTGGTTCCGCTGCTTATGTTGTGGTGGATCGAACGCTACGGACGCAAGCACGATCTGCCCTGCGTCCAGGTGTTAAGCCGGGCGCTCATCCTCGTCACGTTGATTTTCCTGGTGGCAGGACTGCTGGTCTGCATCCCCTCGATGGCCCGCTTTGCCTTACTGCAGCCGATGCGCAGCCTGCATCTGGTGTTCATTCTGCTTCTCATTCTGCTAGGTGGCATATTGGCTGAAACGGTGCTGAAGTCCTGTATATGGCGATGGCTGCTGCTTTTCGCGCCCCTATGCCTTGCGATGTTCTTGGTCCAACGTCAGCTGTTTCCTGCGACCGAGCATCTGGAGCTGCCGGAACGCGCGCCCAAGAACGCCTGGGTGCAGGCCTTCGAGTGGATTCGCCTGAACACGCCCCCCGATGCCATCTTCGCCCTCAACCCCAATTACATGAACTTGCCGGGCGAGGATGAGCATGGCTTCCGCGCCATCGCTGAACGCAGTGTGCTCGCCGGTGTTCACGACAACGGCCCGGTCAGCATGTTTCCGGCTCTCGCCGCCTCATGGCATGAGCAAGTCCGGGCGCAGCGGGGGTGGACTAGTTTCCAGATAGATGACTTCTACCGCCTGCGCCAGGCTTACGGAGTAACGTGGCTTGTATTACAACGTGGGAGTGATGTCCTACAGGGTAGGAGTGCCATCCCACAGAGTGGCAGTATTCCGAACCTCGATTGTCCTTATCAAAATGACGTGGTCGTGGTGTGCCGGCTTGAGTAGAGAGGTCGTAGAAGAGATGCCCTCGGTATCGAGAACTAATTTTCTCTATACCAATTCTCTGTATCTTGGCGCACAATGAGCAACGCGCCATGGGAACCACTTTTACTCAACGCGCGCCGAAGAGGGCCAAAGCTACTTCTGTTCCCGGACAACGGGCCAAGCGCGGAGCTCCGCTTCCGCTGGGCGTTACCGTCCGCCGTCACGGCGTGAACTTCTCCGTTTTCTCACGCCACGCCACGTCGTGCACGCTGGTGCTGTTCAAGCCCGAGGCGCAGGATCCTTACGTTGAGATCCCGCTCGATCCGCTGGCCAATCGCACCGGTCAAGTCTGGCATATTTTTGTCGAAGGGCTGGATGCAGGCGCGCAATACGGCTACCGCTTCGATATGCAGCCGAACCCCGATCCGCGCTTGCATCGCTTCGATCCGTCCAAAGTGCTGCTCGATCCCTATGCGCTGGCGCTGTCGCATGGCGGGTCTTGGGGCGAGTTCAAGCCCGGCAAGCGGCCCTATCGCAACAGCCTGGTGGTCGAGAACTACTTCGACTGGGAGCACGACCAGCCACTCAACGTCCCGCTGGCGGACAGCATCATCTATGAGCTGCATGTCCGTAGCTTCACCCAAAGCGCGACCTCCGGTGTGAGCTATCCCGGCACTTTTGCCGGTCTGATCGAGAAGATTCCGTATCTGAAAAAACTCGGCGTGACCGCGGTCGAACTGCTTCCGGTCAATGAATTCGAGGAGTCCGACACCGACCGTGTTAATCCCTTCACCGGCCAGCCGCTGCTCAACCTGTGGGGCTATCAGTCGACGGCGTTCTTTGCTCCCAATGCCGCTTACTCTTCCAATCCCGACTGCGGAGAGCAGGTGCGCGAGTTCAAGGAGATGGTGCGCGCCTTTCACAAGGCGGGCATCGAGGTGATTCTCGACATCGTCTTCAACCATACCGCCGAGGGTGACGAGCACGGCCCGACCTGGTCGTTCCGCGGCATCGACAATTCCACCTATTACATTCTCGAGTGCGGCACCGGGAAATACGAAAACTTCAGCGGCTGCGGCAACACCGTGAATTGCAACAACCCCGTCGTGCGCGACTTCATCGTCGATTGCCTGCGCTACTGGGTGATGGAGATGCACGTCGACGGCTTCCGCTTCGATCTCGCATCGATCCTGGGGCGCGGGCAGGACGGCTCGGTGCTGAACAATCCGCCGCTGCTGGAGAGCCTCGCCTACGATCCGGTTCTCGCCAACACCAAGCTCATTGCCGAGGCGTGGGACGCGGGCGGGCTCTATCAGGTGGGATCGTTTCCCTCGTGGGGACGCTGGGCGGAGTGGAATGGCATCTTCCGCGACGACATTCGCAAGTTTGTGAAGGGCGACGCCGGTATGACGTCGCCTCTCGCCACGCGCCTGCTCGGCAGCCCTGATTTATATCTCACCAGTGCACGCGAACCGTATCACAGCATCAACTTCATTACTTGCCACGACGGCTTCACGCTAAACGATCTCGTCTCCTACAACGAGAAGCACAATCTCGCCAACGGCGAGAACAACGCCGACGGCAGCAATGCAAACTACAGCTGGAATTGCGGCGCCGAAGGTCCGACCGACGACGGCATCCATCAGCTACGCCTGCAACAGCAGAAGAATCTTGCCGCGATTCTGCTGGTGTCCCACGGCGTGCCCATGATTCTGGCCGGCGACGAGATGGGCCGGACGCAACAGGGCAACAACAACGCCTATTGCCAGGACAATGAGATCAGCTGGGTCGATTGGAAGCTGGCGGAGACGAACACAGGCTTGCTGCGCTTCTTCCGCCTCATGATTGCTTTCCGCAAACGCTGCCAGCTGCTTCGTCGCGACAGCTTCGAGTTCAGCGGCGAACATGGCTTTCACATCACCTGGCACGGAGTGAAGCGCGGCCGGCCCGACTGGGGCCCTGAGTCGCGCAGTTTGGCAATGCAACTGACTCAACTCCACGATGGGGATGCGCGCGACGACCTTTTCTTCATCGCCAACGCACATTACAGCGACCTGGAATTTGAGCTGCCGCAGATCGGGCAGCACGAGTGGTTCCGGGTGGCCGACACCGCACAGCCTTCACCGAACGACATCGCGGAGGATGGCCAGGAATTTCCGTTGCTATCGCAGGAAAGCTATCTGATGAAAGCGCGCAGTGTGGCGGTGTTTGTGGGGAAGTGAAATCGCGCCCGGTTCAGCGCTTCCCGTATGCGAATACGACCTCAAGTCCGGCCGCATTGGCGAAGATGCGGAAGTCTCCGTCGCGCGTAAGTAGCGAAATGCCCAGATCGATACAACTCTGAGCGATCAATGCGTCGCCCAATCGCGCCTTGCGGCCCTTGGCGACCGCGCGTGCTCGCAATAATCCGGCCCGTTCCCAATAGCCTGCCGAAAGCTCGATGATTGGAATCTCGGCCAGCGTTTTTGCCACTCCAGACGAAAGCTTCGGATCGCTCAAAAGCTCTGTGAGTACCACCGGTACCATCACCACCTGCCGGTCTGCTAACGCTCGATCCAGCCAATCAACGTCAGAGCCGGGGCTTCCCTGCAGGAAAGCAATCCACGTACTGGTATCAGCTGCAATCATCGATCGTGTTTCAGTTGCTCAAGCGTGCGACTAAAGCGGACTTTGCCTCGCAACTGCCGTAGTCGAGCGTACGCGTGCGACGCTGCGACCAGTTGCAACCCGGCACGAACCGTCTGCGTGATACCTGTACCACCGGCGCGTTGCGCTCTGTCGAGGAGATCGGCAGGGACCTCAACCGTGATCTTGCGAGCAGCCTTCATACGACGATCGTACCATATGAGATACCAGCAATCAATATGGTAACGGTCAGGTCGCAATCGTCTGTAACACCCCTTATTGCGAAACTGCCCGCCAGGACGATAAGCTTTTGGTCCGCGCGCGCAGTAAGTCTTAAGTTCAGAGCACGGAGAAAACTATGTGCCCTTCACGACGCGACTTCATGACCCGTGCAGTTGGCGCCGCAGCCGTGGCCACAATTCCGGTTACGTTGTCGGCGACAACAGCGGCGAAAGAGTCTCCCGCGCAGGACGCGATCGCGACGCTGTTCAAATCGCTGCCGGGAGAAGTCAGCTTTAAGATCTATGCGCCTGCGGTCAACGGCAAGCCCGAGTTCCTGGTTGCATCGAACTCCGCAAAGCCAATGTTTTGTGGCAGCGCCTTCAAGTCATTTGTGCTATGCGAAATTCTGCGTCAGGCGGATTCACCAAATGTCACTAAGACCATCAACACAGAACAGCTCACGCTCGACGCGAGTGTCTGGTCGCTGAATAGCTCGGTGATGAATCCTCCCAACCTGATCGGCAAGGTCTCGCTGCGCACCGCGCTGGAAGCCATGATCGCGCACAGCGACAATACTGCAACCGACATGTGCCTGAAATATGTTGGCCCGGACAAGGTGCGTGAGTTGGTCGCGTCCACCGGGCTGAAGAGCGCTGTCATTCCCAGCAGCACGCGTACCTTCTTCGGATATCTGCTGGGCGCAAAGGATTACCAGAGCTTCAGCTGGGAGCAGTTGGGCGCGGCCGCAAACGCCAACATGGTCAATCAGCCACTGAATAACGTTGAGAGCATGGCGTGCTCAGCCGACGATTTGGTCTCCTATTACTCGCGCGCGCTGCAGGGCGAGTTTTTCAAGAACCAGCAGACGCTGAGCCAGTTCCGGCAAGTGCTGTCGACGGGCGATGCCATCTGGGGAATGCCGATGCCGCTGGGCGCGAGCTGCTTCCTCAAGGGCGGCACCATCGACGTCCCCGGCTTCCACGCCGTTTGCGCGCCGGGCGGCATGCTTTTCGACGGCCGCTGGGTCTATTTCTGTTTGACCATCAACTGGACCGCAGCAGCCGAGAAGGATCCCACGACTGTTCAGGCGTTCGCCGCCGCTGCCAGCCGCGCGATGGCGATGGTGAAAGAAGGGCTCGCCTGCTAGCCGATATGGCAGAGAAGCGGAGCACGGCAAGACGGCTGTCATTTCTGCGCCGGCACGAACTCTCCCATCACGGCTTGCCGCATCAGATCGGGAGGCAGCAGACCCTGTGCCAGGATGAAGTCATGGAATTTTTTTTGATCGAACTTCACGCCTTTCGCAGCCAGCGCCTTCTCGGTATCTTCGCGCAACGCGATTAGCTTGGTGTAGCCGTAGAAGTAGCTGTTGGCCTGACCGGGTGCGCGATACGTATAACGCTCCACCTCTTCTTCGGCGAAAGCATGCGAAGAGACAACGTCGTCCTGCAGCACGCGATAGGCATCGCCCGTCGTGATCTTGCCGGATTGCAACTCGGGATCGAGGAAGGCCCGAGCCGCCCGCAACAGACGATAGTCCAGCGAAACAAGCTGTCCCTCGAGCGGCATGTAGGGTTTGATCAGGTATTCCGAATACAACCCCCAGCCTTCGACATTCGTGCTGTTGAACGCATAACGAACTCGCGCTACGGAGACACCGTGCTCCAGCATCGCGTCGAACTGCAATTCGTGTCCCGGGCGTGCTTCGTGCGCGGTGATGGTCCAAGCGGCAGCATCGAAAGTAAAGTCGTCGTACTTTTCTGACGCGGGCTGGCCTGGACCAGCAGGAATATTGAGCGGCAGAATGAACGCGCCACGTTCTCCCGTGTTATGCAGGAACGGTGGCGCGTCCATGTGAGGAGCCGGCTGCTGCGCGGTCTCGGCCGCTGTGGCAATGCGGATTTGCGCCGGGCGATCAGGCATCGACACAATCTGCTGCGCAACAATGATCTTCTCAATCTGCTTGAGCCGATTTTCATAGAATGGCAGAATCGCATCGCCCACCAGTTGCTGCTTCTTCAACTCGCGCATCACATCGCGATAGTCGCTCGACGGAAGATTGCGTTCCTTCGCGATTCGCACGGCGATGCCTTTCATCTCACCCTGAATCTCTGTGAAGGCTTGATGCGCCATCACGGCAATCTGGTCGGGAGGAATATCGATGCCGTAATTCTGCAGGGCAAGCTCATACTTCTCGCGAGGCATGCGAAAGTCCGGGCGAGCTTTTGGCAGAACCGTTTCTCGCACCCACTCGTCGTAGTCGACTAGCTGCCTTTTCAGCGTGGAGTAAGGCTCCTGCCAGCCGGTGAGCTTGTACTTTTCCATCAGACTGGCAATTCCGTCCAGATAGTTGGAATTGCGCGCCATCTCGGTTTCGATCTGCACCTGCGCCGGATAGATTACTCCCGGCTTAGCCATTTGTTCTTTGACCCGCTGCTTCAGAATTTCCGTGAGCGCAATGTAGCCCGGCTCGATTCCGGCGTACTCGCGAATTCGTACGACCGCCGCTGGCCGGCGTTCCTCCGGCGTCTGGACATCGAGCAGGCTGTGCAATCCGCCAAACACGACCTGGCTGGCATTGATGAAGGGCACCTCGTGCGCGCGCTCGTAGTCCTGCATCTTGAAGTTAAGTTGGACTCTGCCGATCATGATCTGCAGGTCTTCGGCAACTTCTTTCTGCTGCTTCTCGGCTGCGGCAGCCTTCAGTTTCACGAGTACGGCTTCGGTCTCCGCGCGTTCGCGATCTTCGTCGGCCAAACTCGGCTGCCCGATCCTGTCGTCGTACTTGCTTAGACCTTGCTGTGATCCAGCTTCCGGATGGTGCTGAAACGTCACGTCCGTCAGCAGCTTGGCATAGCCGTTGCTGATGGCAATCCAGCTTTGCGCCGAGCCGTTCGCTGCAGCTGAGGCTTGCTGAATAGACTTGCTTTGCGCCAGTGCTATTACGCCGCAGAGACCCACGGCAAAGAATGCCAACCAATTACGAATCACTGCTCCTCCTGACCACGCACATGGCCCTCGGGCAGTATAGAAGAGCCTAACGATCCTTGGCCTGCGCTCGACGCGGGTTGATGACATCTTGCTCACCTTTTGCCCGACGCCTCGTCCAAATCGGTGATCGTAACCTCCCCAGTTACATCGGACCGCGGCCCGGGAGTTGATCGAATTGCGTCCTGCTGGCCGAGCCGATTCATAACAAACAGGGTCTCGCATTTCTGCGATCACGCAAGTGGTCCGGAAGGACGCTGGAGTGTCGGTTGACGCAATCTTTTTGATGTGGAGGAGAAGGAACAAACAATGAAAGCTTGGATAACGCGTGGATGGCAAATGTGCCGTAAGCAACGCGCAGCGGTAGTGCTGACGGTCGCCTTAGCCGCCTGTCTCGTGGCTTACACCTCGTTCCACACGGCGGGAGCGGGAGCCGCCGTGTCGTCCAACACGGCCCCGCTGGACAATAACCAGGTTGGCGCACTGCTCTCGCTCGATCAGGCGATGGAAGCCGTCGCGGCGCGGGTAACGCCGGCGATCGTCAACGTTGCCGTGACCTCGCGTGCGAAAACTCAGCAGACAGCTGAGGGCGTGCCCGACGAGATCCAGCGATTCTTTGGCCAGCAGTTCGGCGGCCAGGGAATGCAGTCGCAGCCGCGGATTGAGCACGGAATCGGCAGCGGTGTGATCATTTCGCCAGACGGCTACATCGTGACCAACAATCACGTGGTCGAGGGCGCAACCGAGATCAAAGTCACGCTGAGCGATCGCCGCATTCTGGCGGCGAAGGTGGTTGGCACCGATCCGTTGACGGATTTGGCTGTGATCAAGGTTGATGGCGCGAATCTGCCCAACATTCCGATCGGCGACTCGTCCACGCTGAAGCCGGGACAGACGGTGCTGGCCTTCGGCAATCCGTATGGATTCCGCTTCACGGTTACGCGCGGCATCGTGAGTGCGCTGAATCGGCCAAATCCTTACAGCGACGACCCGCACAAGCCGGGCCAGTTTATCCAGACCGATGCGGCGATCAACCCCGGCAACTCTGGCGGGCCGCTGGTAAATGCTCGCGGCGAAGTGGTTGGCATCAATACCTTCCTGATCTCGCCTTCGGGCACGTTCTCGGGGATGGGCTTTGCCATCCCGACGCAGATCGTCAGCCCGGTAGTCCAGTCGCTGGTGCGCGATGGCAAGGTAAGTCATGGACGGATGGGCGTTGGCATCACCGATGTGACGCCAGAGAATGCCAAGTTCTTTGATGTTCACGACAACAATGGCGCGGTAATCACCCAGGTTGAGCCGGATTCGCCTGGCCAGAAGGCTGGGCTGAAGGTCGGCGACGTGATCACCGAGATCAACGGAAAGAAGATCACCGATGCTGGACAGCTTCAGATGGAAGTTGGCGAGATGACTCCGGGAACGGAGATCGCGCTACAGGTCATGCGTGATGGCAAGATGATTTCGGTGCCGATAACCCTGGGAAGCATGGACGGCGGCAACGGCGAAACCAAGCTCGCGGATAACACCAACGATAAGCCCCGCTGGGGTGTGGGAATCGCCGACTTGACGCCAGAAGTGCGCGAGCAGCTGAATGCGCCGGATGATCTGCATGGAGCGGTCATCGAGCGTGTGCAGCCGGGCAGCCCGTCGGACGACGCCGGACTGCAGCCGGGACAGGTCATCGTCGGCGTGAATCGTCACGAGACCAAGACCGCTGCTGATGTTCAGAAAGCGCTGTCGAGTGTTCCCAAGGGTCAGGATGCTCTGGTACTGATCTGGGCGAACGGCGGAAATACCTTCCGCGTTCTGCACTCCACCAACGGAGCGTAATTGTTCCACCCGAAGCAGTCCCAATGCGGACTTGTTCGGTGTCTTCGATTGCCCCATGTAGTACGTGGCGCTGCACTCGCGATGTGATGGAGTGCAGCGCGTTTTGTTTTGCGGCGGAAACCGGCGGAGTTTGTGGGCGGCCACTGGCGTTCGGTAGAGCGGGCCTTCAAGACCTGAGCGCCGACACCTGAAGTTACTAATAGAAAGTTTCAACGCAGGCCTGAAGGCCTGCTCTAACCGGTTGCTTTAGCAACACGCCATTTTTCCGGCGCCCGCAGGCTCTGGGGTGCCGAAAGCCTCTTCGGGAATCGGCGCTCCATGCAGCGTCATCCAGCAGCGCCGTCCGCACTCAATCAACGCCAGCACCACACCCACGATAAAGATCAACATCAGCGTGGCATCCAGGTAGCCCTGGAAAGCGTGCCCCGGCTTCTGCGCCAGCGGCAGATAGATGTTCTTGATGGAGAGGACGCCGGCGGTCAGCGTTGTCACGCCGACAAAACACATGGGAATCGCGGTAATGAACGCATACTTCACTCTTCCCATATTTATAAGGAAGGTTGTGACAACGGCCAGCGCGATGGTCGCCAGCAGTTGATTACCGGTACCGAACAGCGGCCAGATGGTCGAGATCGATCCGGTATAGATCAAATAGCCCCAACTCAAGACCACGATCGCCGACGTGACGAGATTTCCCGGCAGCCATGCGGTATTGCTGAAAGGCTTGTGAACTTTCCCTAGTAGTTCGTGAAGAACATAGCGGGCGACGCGCGTTCCAGTGTCCACTGTCGTCAGAATGAAGAGCGCCTCAAACATGATGCAGTAGTGATACCAATAGCCGGCCAGCGTCTTCATGCCGGGAATGCCACTGAAGATCTGCGCCATGCCGGTGGCGAGCGAGACGGCGCCGCCTGTGCGGCCCGCCAATTTTTCGCCGACCTCCGCTGAGAACGCATTGAGGTTAACCGTGTGCAGGCCGAGCTTGGCAAAAACGGCCGGTGCCGAGTTGATGGCGAAGTAATCGCCCGGATACATGGAACAAGCGGCGATCAACGCCAAGATGGCAACGATTCCCTCGCACATCATAGCGCCGTAGCCGATGATGCGCGCATCGGTTTCCTTCCACAACATCTTTGGCGTCGTGCCAGACGAGATTAGCGCGTGGAAGCCGGAGATTGCGCCGCACGCAATCGTCACGAACAGGAAGGGGAACAGCTTCCCGGGAATGATCGGTCCGCCACCGTGGATAAACTGCGTGACCGCCGGGAACTGAATGTTGGGATGAACAATGAACACGCCAAGAATGAGAAGCGCGATGGTTCCGAGCTTCATGTAGGTAGACAGATAATCGCGTGGTTCCAGAACAAGCCACACCGGCAACACGGACGCAATGAAACCATACAGCCCCATCAGAATGGTTATTTGATGGCCGTTGAAGGTCAGCGCACTTGCGTAGTGAGAGGCAGCAAACCAGCGCCCGCCAATGACGGCGCCGATCAGCAGAACCACTCCCAGCGTGCTTGGCAGGCCGATTCTGATCTGGCCGGGAACGCTCTTGAACATGTACAGACCCATGCAGACGGCAATAGGGATGGTCATCGCAATGGTGAACACGCCCCACGGGCTGGCGGCCAAAGCGTTGACTACAACGATGCCCAAGCCGGCGAGCGTGACCAGCAGGATGAACAACAGCGCGATCATGGTGACCAGGCCGGCGTAAGGTCCAACTTCGGTGCGTGCCACATCGGCGAGCGAGCGTCCCTTGTGACGCACCGACGCCACCAGAACGGTGAAATCATGGACGCAGCCGGCGAAGACCGCGCCAAAGAGAATCCACAAAAATCCTGGAGCAAAGCCAAACTGCGCAGCTAGCGTCGGTCCTACGAGTGGACCGGCGCCGGCGATCGCGGCGAAGTGATGGCCAAATAGCACCCACTTGGGTGACGGCACGTAGTTGTGGCCATCTTCATATACATGTGAAGGCGTGGTTCGCGTGTCGTCCAAGGTCAGGACTTTAGCAGCGATGAATGCACTGTAATAGCGGTAGGCAAGCGCAAAGACACACAAAGTGCCCAAGAGGACGGGGAAGGCATTCATGAAAGCCTCCAATATGAATTCCGCTAGTATCGACTGGGCGGCAAGATTGGTCGAGCCAGCGGGAGGTGCGGGAGAGAACCTGACCGGATCATCCAGCTCCCTATTAGCCGCATACTATACCGCAAGAGTATGTCCAAGTATTCTTTTATTGGCTTAGCGACTGGAAGTGCAGTGATGCAAGACCTTGGGCGCTGTGACAACACGATTCCGCTCTTGTCTTCCGGATCATAGCGGTTGAATTATTCGGGCAGCACCCCTCCCCGAGTTTCTGTTGCAAATGGAATGACCAGCAGTCCGATACCAAAGGCAATAGCCGTAAACGCCACCGGCTTGCCGATGCTTCCCATTCCTCTGACCAGCGCGCCGATGCCAAAGTTGACCGCGGCTGCGAGGAAACGCCCAAAGGAAGTGGTAAACGCAAACGCTGTCGCGCGTACGCTCGTGCCATACTGCTCCGGCAACCAGAGACTGAAGACCGCGAAGTTGCCGCCAAAGAAGCCGAGAAAGAACAGCACCGTGATAAAGGGCTGCAATCCCAGCGGCAGGTAAAAAGCCCAGCCGAAACTCAGCAGAATGCAGACCAGCATTCCGAAGAAATAGAAGGCCAGAGTTGGTTTGCGTCCGAAGCGTTCGGCCAGCGGCGGAACAGCCAGGCATCCCAGAATCGTACCCAGCGAAAGCAGGCCCATTCCGAGGGAAGAGGTGCGCACCGCTTGCGCTTGCACTATCCCCGCGCGCTTCGCGAGTTGGATGATTGCTGTCGGAGCGTACACTGCGCCCGCCCACAAGCCGCAGATCGCAGCCGAGAGCAGCACGGTATTGACCAGTGTGCGCTGCGTATATGGAGCGCTGAAGATTCTCCTGAGCGAAGAAGCTCCAGCTGACGCTTTTGCCTTGGCCTTCTGTTTCCAAATCTCGGGCTCGTTTACATGGAAGAGAATCATGAAGGCGACGACAACCGGCGTGAGGCCGCACCAAAACATGGCACGCCAGCCGAAGTGCGCTCCCACCGTGTAGTTCAAGGCTGAGGCGAGGAAGAAGCCGGCATAATAACCGGTTTGCAGATATCCAGCTCCCATCTTGCGGCGATCTTCCGGCCACGCTTCTGCAACATAAGTTCCTGCCAAGGCCCATTCGCCGCCGATGCCGATTCCGGCCAGCAATCGAAACAGTCCGAGTTGCCACACGCTTTGCGACAACGCCGCCGCACCGGTGAAGACGGCATAGACGAAGATAGTGGCAGCCAGTACCCGCGTGCGGCCAAAGCGGTCGGCGATTGGTCCCCAGATGAGCGAGAGTCCCCATCCAACGAGAAAGAGCGCAAACAGGACAGATCCGGCGTATCCGACGGTAGCAGGCGTTGCCTTATAGCCTGACTTTGGAAGCAGCTCGTTCAGTGCGGGACTCAGCACCAGTGCGTAGATGACCGAATCCATGCCGTCCAATGTCCATCCGGTCCAGGCCCCCCAGAATCCGGTGATCTGCTGGCGTGAAAGCTTGGTGTGCGTTTTGCCTGGTGGAAGAGGCGCTGCCTTGCCGGCCATGATGTCCTCCATTGCAGACGAGTACGGCAATAGACATCTCAGCTGAACTTCCAGAAGCTGCAAGAGAAGCA
>JASHXK010000529.1 GCA_030043575.1 Terriglobales bacterium | reverse complement strand
TTCGCGGTCATGACCGACAAGGAGCGCGGCATTAAAGTCACGCTCGCCGACTACTCGCTCACTCCCGATGTGGCGATTGTCGATCCGCAATTTGTCATGTCGATGCCAAAAGGTCTGACGGTTGACACCGGTGTCGACTGCCTTACGCACGCGCTGGAAGCCGGCGTTTCCGTCTTTGCCTCGCCATACACTGACTCCAATGCGATGCAGGCCATCCGGCTGGTGTTCAGGTATCTGCCCGAAGCGTACGAGAATCCCAAGGACGAAGAGGCGCGGACGATGATGCACAACGCCGCGTGCATCGCGGCGATTGCCTTCTCCAATTCCGGCGTGGGCGTGAATCACGCATTGGCGCACGCTTTTGGGGCACGCTTTGGAGTGGCGCACGGGCGTGCCAACGCGCTCATGCTGCCGCATGTGATTGCGTATAACGCATCGGTGCCGACCAAATTCATGCCCAATCCTAACCAGCGCGCGTACACCGCGCATAAGAAATACGCAATGACGGCGGACCTGCTCGGGCTGGGCGGCCATACCATCGAAGAGAAGGTAGCCAAGCTGATCGCCGCGACCGAAGAGCTGCTCGACCGTCTGGCTGTTCCGCGATCGATTGCTGAGTTGGGGATTTCGAAGGAAGAATTCGAGCGTGCCATGCCGGATCTGGCGAAGAACGCGTTTGACGATCCTTCCTGGCGCTCGAATCCGCGCATGCCGCTGATCAGCGAGCTGGTTGAGCTCTATTGGAGCGCCTATCACGGCCGAGGGATCGCACCACCGAAGGCCGCTCCCAAGCCGGACAAGGTTGAGGAAGAGGCGTACGTATGACGACGAAGACTCCTGGCTATCTTCAAGTCGATGGCGATAACGCCGCTGAAGCGCTGCAAGGTGCTTGCGAAAAATTGGATTCCGGCGACGAGCTGACTCTGGACTTTTCCCGTGTCGCACATATTCAACCCGCAACTGTTCGCGGATTGGAGGCGTTGGCGAAGGTCGCTGCAGAAAAAGAGGCAAAGATCACGCTGCGCGGAGTGAACGTCGAGGTCTACAAGGTTCTGAAGCTGGCGCGGCTGGCGTCACGCTTCTCGTTTGAAAATTGAGCGCGAGCCTGTCGCGCTAGTGTCGCGTTCCTGAAAGGCGTTTCCAGGTGTGATTTGAAAGGGCGCGGCTTCAGCCGCGGCGCAGGTGCGGGAGGGCATTTGCCTTTAGGCCCTCAGGAAACAGCCCTCAGCGGCTAAAGCCGCATTCCCAAGCGCCCTTTAACGGCACGCCTGAAGGCGTTCCCTTTCAAAAGCATACGACTGTAAGGCAATTTGCGAATACGGCACTCGTACGATTGATACTGCGAGGGAACGGCTTGCTGTCCCGGCCGTCAGTGATTCGCATCACAAATTCTGGCGCTATTTCCCCCGCGATTTTCGCGGCTTCCAGCCTTCCCAGCGGTGCTAGAATTTTACTGTTATGGCGTTCCCTACTGATCGTCTTCGCCGTCTGCGTCGCACCGAAGCGATGCGCTCCTTTGTTCGCGAAACCCGCCTGAGCCCGGAAGGATTCGTCTATCCGCTGTTTGTCTGTCCCGGTGAAGGTGTCCGCAAGGAAGTGCGCTCCATGCCCGGGGTGTACAACCTCTCAATCGACGAAGCGGTGAAGGAGTGTGCCGAGGTGAAGTCGCTGGGCATTCCCAGCGTGATTCTCTTCGGTCTGCCGGAAACGAAGGACGAAGTCGCGACCGGTGCATGGGCACATGACGGCATCGTGCAAAAAGCGGCGCGGGCCATCAAGCGCGAAGTGCCCGGCCTGCTGTTGATGGGCGATGTCTGCCTGTGCGAGTACATGTCGCACGGACATTGCGGGCTGGTGGATACTTCCGATCCCAATGCCAAGGCACGACGCGAAGCGCTTGAGTTTGTTGACGAATTGAAGTCGAAGGGCAAGGTGCTAATCACGACGCAAGCGGCTACTGCCGCTACAGCCGCCGCCGTGATGATGAGGGCTTCGGCCGAGGATTATGAGATCCTGAATGATCCCACGTTGGAGTTGCTGGCACGAACCGCGGTTTCGCAGGCGAAGGCGGGCATGGACATCATCGCGCCCTCCGACATGATGGATGGACGCGTGGCCGCCATTCGTACCGCGCTCGACGAGAACGGCTTCCAGAATATTCCTGTGCTTTCCTATGCGGCGAAGTTTGCCAGCGGATTCTACGGGCCATTCCGTGAGGCTGCCGATTCCGCGCCGCACTTTGGCGATCGCCGCTCGTACCAGATGGATCCTGCCAATCTGCGCGAGGCCATGCGTGAGATCGAACTCGACCTCGAAGAAGGTGCCGATATGATCATGGTCAAACCGGCGATGCCGTATCTGGACGTGCTGCACGAGGCGCGCCTGCGCTTCGATGTGCCGATGGCCGCCTACCAGGTCAGCGGTGAGTACGCCATGATCAAGGCGGCCGCGCTGAACAATTGGATCGACTATGAGCGTGTGATGATGGAATCACTCTTGTGCATCCAGCGCGCTGGCGCGTCGATCATGCTGACCTACTTCGCCAAGGAAGCGGCGAGATTGCTGTAAGGCAGTTTCAAGTTTCGAGTCTTAGGACTCACATCGTTGTCCAGGATTACTCCTTTAGTCACCTGTCGTGCTAAGCAGATAGCTCTGCAGTCAACTTTTCGATAGCATCGGGAGCATGAAATTTCTCAGCCTCGCCCTGATCGTACTCACCGGCTTTGTGGGTTACGTTGCCGGTCAGGCTCCCGCAGACCAACAGCCGCCGTTGCAGGCGCCAGATCCCGGCGCCACGGACGCGGTCTACGCAGCCGTTGTCCGTTACCAGGTCGCGAACTGGCAGATTGGCGCTGACTCGTACTGCATTGAAATCAAGGGCGGCGACGCCGACGAAAAATTGCTTCATAGCCTCAAGCCACTAACCGTTAAGCCCGCCTCCGAATGCCTCAAGGTAAAGAAGAAGTTCGATATGGTGGTGATCGACAAGCACTCCAAGAAGAAATCCGTGCTGTTCGGCGCAAGCGATATTCGCTGGACCAGCGAAACCACGGCCGAGGTGGAGGGTGGTTATCTTTGCGGGAGTCAGTGTATGGCGGGAGGGGTGTACCACGTTGCCAAAGACGAAGGCCAGTGGAAAGTGACCAAGTTCGACGTTTACATCAGAGACTGAGCGCGACGGCGGAAGAAATCCCAACGCCACTTACGAATCCAAAGATAGCCGGTTGAAACCCCGATCGCTCAGTGTTGTTTGACTTCGTTCTTACCGGGTTCCGTTTGGATAGACGAGGATCTTGCTGGCTTCGCCGGTCTTCAGGCGCTCCATGCCGGAGGCGAAGTCCTTCATGGCGATGCGATCTGTGATCACCGGATGCAGATCGAGTTTCCCTGCCTTGAGCAGCGCGGTCATCTGATACCAGGTCTGATACATTCGCCGCCCGTTGATGCCCTGCACGGTCGCGCCCTTGAAGATGACTTCTTCGGCAAGGTTGAGTTCGACGAGTTTGGAAGGGATCCCGAGCAATGACATCCGGCCACCGAGGCGCAGAATCTTAAATCCCAGCCGGATAGCTTCGGTTCGGCCTGCCATCTCCAGAACAACATCGACTCCGGTCCCGCCGGTATTGTCCATCACGATCTCATAGACGTCGTCCTTGGTGGGATCGAGCACGAAATCCGGTCCCATCTGCTTGGCGATCTTGCGGCGATGCTCGTTGACTTCGAGCGCGAAGATCTGCGTGGCGCCGCAAGCGCGTGCGACAGCGATGG
>JASHXK010000528.1 GCA_030043575.1 Terriglobales bacterium | reverse complement strand
GGTATCTGGCTCAGCAGGACGGTAAGGGCAATTCCGTTCATGTAACCGTAGCGAATTGGTTTTGACAAAAGCTCAGTAACAAAGCCCAATCGGGCCAAGCCAGCCGCGACGCACAAACTCCCGGAAACGAGGGCCATCATCCCGCCAATTCGGACAGCACGCCCAGGGTCGCCTGCGGAAAGCGGCACGACTACGCTGAGGATCACCGCCGCAAGAGCTGAGTCGGGTCCCAGGATCAAAATGGGGCTCGGGCCGAAAACGGCGTACGCGAGCAGTGGGATGATCGTCGTATATAACCCTGTGATACCGGGGAGTCCGGATGCTTGAGCGTATGCAATGCCTACCGGCACAAGCATGGCGGTCATTACAAGGCCGGCGACCAGATCATGCCTTAACCATGCCCGCTTGTAGCGACGAGCTGTAAGTAAGCCTGGAAGCCAGCGTATCCACCCAGCGCCTTGCAGCTCGGGGTTAGCCTGGACGACTTGGCCGCGGTTTGTGTCGGGGACAAGCACTTTTCACTCGTATCGGCGGGGTGTCAATCCTTCCGACTAGGAATTTTCCGGTTCCTAGCCAGTGCAAGTGCGGAGCTCAAAAGCTGTAGCCAACCTCCAGCACCGCTGACGTGTCGGCACGTCCTACGTCGAAGACAAAGGTCGTAAATTCCAGGTTCTTATGGGTGACACCGACGAAGAAGCCGGGCTGCAGCTTAAATTTTGTCTCAAAAGCCTTGGTATGTTGTGCCGCCAGGCCGAAATTCAGCCACTCCAGCGCCGAGTAGGTCAGCTGCGGCCATGAATCATAGAAGTTGCCGGCCTTGTCTCCAGTGTCGAAGACGTATTCGTTGGAAAGGCTGAGTTGGAGCTTCTTATAGGTAAGTGCAGCTTCAATTCCGGGTGCAATTCCTGTAGTCCTGCCGAAGACCCCGCCGAGCATCGGAGTGAACTCGAAAACGACGTTCTTCCCCCATCTCAAGTTGTAGCCAAGCCAGAACGATCCGGTATGCAGGTTTTCATCGTTATAACGGCCTTCGAGATGAAGCCGATTGTGGTCCGCAGTTACAACCGGGTCCACGTAACTTTGTTCGCTGGGAACGATGTAGCCATCCACTGTCAGGGAGAACGCCCAAGCCTTAGCACCAGACAATGTCTCGGCTTTCGCCGCAGTTGCTTCCTCAGTACCCTGCGCCGCAGCGACCATAGGCAGCAACAGGACCAAGAACAGCAGCTTTATGCACGCTGGGTTCATTCTTCCGTCAGAAGACGACCTTGATAATACGCATAAGGACCTCTTCCGGCGACCAAATGGTCAGCAGCAAAGGCACCATGGGAGCGGCAGTGGCGATCGCCAGACGGGAGATGTCCTGCAATCCGAACGGAACAGGACGCATCTCGCGTATTACTGCATAGCTGTTACCAAGATCGGCGAGCGATTGAATGTCTCCACTTCCGAGGATTTCTTCGGTAGGCTCGGCGACGACCCATTTCTGCTCGAAGCCCTCTACGTACCGTTGGGCAAGCAGGCCGTAGTCGGCCAAGCCTTTTCTCTTCGCGCGAGCCATCTGCGGAGTAAACATCAGCAGCGGAGCAAGGATGGCGAACACGAAAAAGGCAACAAAACCACCAGCCTGCAGCTTGAAGGAAAGCAGATTTTCGCCTCCATAAAGGACTCGGCTGGCAATCAAGCCGGCGAGCATAACACCTTGGGCGAAGAGAATTGGGCCGAACGCGTAGGCGCTGCTGCCTACGAATGCGAGACCACCAGCTCGATCGGGGTGAGTGGCTACGAGGTTGAGTTTGATCCGCGAGACGTCCCAGAGAAAGCGGTACCAGATAAAGAATCTGACGTACCAGCGCAAGAGAATGAATTGTAGGACTGGGATGCTGACGAGGACATACCAGATTCCGGCTGGGGTTAGATGCCAACGTCCTCCCGGATTGGCGTACCAGGTTGGGACATTGATTGCCACGCGGCCATTCCACACCCATATACCAACCGTGTAGACGATGAGCAACAAACTCAGTTCGAGGGGAACGGAGTTGCGTAGCTTAACGGCGCGGTCGACAGCAGTGTGGAAACGGGCCAGATCTTGTGGCAGCACAATGCGCCGTTCGACAAAGCGCTTTACGACCGGACGCAGCCGTGAGTGAACAACCAACTCCGCTCCGATGAGAACAGGAAGTGCAATGAGAAATCGTACGTGCACCTCAACGTCGCGAAAGAATGACACTCGGGTCAAGGCTTCGCCCGACGAGCTGAACAGGGCGAGAACAAGCAGGGGCAGCCAAACCAATAGAGGAATGATGAGGAGCCGACGATAAGCGAGTTGTAAGACGTCTCCGGTGAGGTGTGCCTTCCGAAAGAGCTGGAAAAGCGGCCCCCCCAGCACCAACGAAAAATCGAAATCGTGTTCGATAGGGTTGACTTTCGTCGTCATGACACACATCACCTGTCTTGCTGCTAAGGCATGATGAATGAAGCGACGTGTCTACCTTAAGGTTTCAGCTGAGTCGCGACAATTAGGGAAATCCCTAGTGCGACCAACAGCAAACAGTTCTCGCTGCCGACTTGTTTCCGCCCGCGGGGACTTGCCATTCGCCAGGGTCATTCATGCGACTTCGGCGGATTGCCCAAGAGCCGGTACGCCGTGGCAGTCTTGGTGCAATTCAGCGCAATGTAGTCTTCGGCGGCGTACTGCAGCGAGATGAAGAAGTCTTCCGCCCGCTTCAGCGCCTCCGTCGCCAGCATGGCACGATCCTGAAACTTGAACTGGTAAGCGAACTCTCCGATGAGCGGACGATGCTCGCCGCGAGTGCGCCAGATCGCCACATTCGCCTTGCAAATGATTCCGTGGCCGAAGTCAAGCATCCCAATATCCTGCAAGACCTCTTCGATGATGGTGTTGCTGACCAGCCTCAAGGGCTCTTGGTGAGACTTCTTTATGCGTTCAAGCACCGGAAACCAATCAATCAGCTGGTCCATGTCTCGCACATTTTCTCTGCCGATGCCAGCAGCGGAGCGAAAGAACTGGACGTTGTGGGAGTAGAGCATGCGGATGCCGCCGAGCTTGTCTTTGAGCGGCATTGCCTGGCACTTGAACTTCACGACGTGGTCGCCCATGATGTGCGGCCGGACATCGGTCTCCGCCGCGACCTGTATGTCAGGATGGCGGAATTTGAATACGATCTCCGGATCGCCAGCCGGGAAGCCGTGCTTGTATGGGATTCGGCGGCGAGCGATGAAAGCGTGGTTGTAAAGCCGGAAATCCTCCGTGTCAACGAACAGCACTTCACGGATCCTCTCCTGCTTTGATTCGAAGCCGTCGCTGGAGAACACCACGCCGTGCTCTTTGCAGGGCTCTTTGAACACCGTGGCGAAGTCAAACAGGCTGCGGCGGGAGCTGAATTTGTTGGTGTGCAGAATGAGCTTGCAGGAGAGATATTGCGGCTGATGGAGCGGCATGCCGTCAGCATAAGTACCGGGTTTGAGCTGGGGAACACGACCCACCCAACTCGGTGTCAGCGGCTGTTTCTTTTGATTGAGTTCTGCGTGTGCGTGGTGGGCTGGAGCTGTAGCAGTTGCGCTCGGCATAAGGGCCTCCGCGAAACCGAACTTTTACGATTTGTGAACATTCGATTACAGCACAAACGGCGAGGGGCGAACGTGACGTGGGTCACGCACCCCGAGTACAACAGCCTAAATTCCCGCGATCGCTTTATTCTGCAACACGCGCACGACGACGCGACGATTCTCTGCCTGTCCTTCGGCCGATTTCTCGTTACCGACCTGGCGGGCCTCTCCCATTGCGCCTGGCGCCAGGAAGCGGGTAAGGGGTACATGCCCTTGCTGAAGCAGGATGTTGGTTACGTTGCTGGCGCGACTCTCGCTGAGCTTCTGATTCAGGGCAACGCTTCCCGTAGAGGAGGCGTAGCCGGTCACCTCGACTACGTACCCATCGATGGTCTTCGCTTTCTCAGCCAGCGATAGCAGTTGCGAATTGTATTTGGGATCAACCTTGACCTGGCCGTTGCCGAAGTACACCGTCAGTTCGTCGAAGATGTAGTAATCGTCCAACTGGCCGAAACGGGCAATTGCAGCATCAACGGCTGCTTTATTGTCGGCAATTTTCTCCTGATGCTCAACCAACTGCGCCTGCTGCTTTTCCAAGGCTTCCCTTTGCGCCTTCAGCTCCGCGGCTTGCTTCTCCAACTCGGCCTGATTCTGTTGAGTCTGCACTTTGGTTTCGTGCATTCCCGCTTCAGCGGCTTGTGCATTGTCCAGGTCACCGCCCTCAAAGGTAACCTTGGTCGCGACAAGCAGTCGTTCCGGGGTGTACGTACCCTCCGCTTTCACCTTGAGACCGGGAATCAGAGCCGCCATTGACATCGTGGTTCTGCTGGCCTTGAAAAGGCCACCCACTTGAGACACCTTCGTGTTGTCGTTCAGCTGGAACGCCAGCTCCGCACCACCGCCGTACTGGACGATCATTTCGTCGCCACTTCGCCCAATAATGAAGCCTTCGATCTTTACCTTCTCGGCTGCTACCGCCGTGTGAAATGCCAACACCATGGCACACAGGACTAGGCACGCAGCAATTTTGTGCAAGGTAGATGTATTCATGTCTTCTCTCCCGATCATGTATCCAAATTCAACTACCAACGTTGAAGGATAACCTGGTGCTTGAGTCTGGGTTCCTTGTAGCCTTTCGGTTTCTGGCGTCCGGGAAGCTTGGGAGGTTCGTAAGGTACTTCCTTATAGGGAATGCGGCTCAGAATATCGGCAATGCAATTAAGGCGTGCTCGTTTCTTAACATCTGAGGGCACGATGTACCAGGGCGCTGTCGCTGTATCTGTGGCAGCCAGCATCGCGTCACGCGCGCGCGAGTAGTCGTACCAGCGGCGGTGCGACTCCAGGTCCATGGGGCTCAACTTCCAACGCTTTGAGGGATCTTCTATGCGCGCGAGGAACCGCTTGTGCTGCACTTTTTCTGACACGTCGAGCCAATACTTCAGCAGGATGATGCCGCTGCTGACCAGAAAATTCTCGAACGCTGGGGTATTCTTCAGGAAGGTTTTGTATTCATCTTCAGTGCAAAATCCCATTACATGCTCAACGCCGGCGCGGTTGTACCAGCTACGGTCAAAGATTACAATTTCTCCGCCAGCTGGTAGTTGCTCGATGTAACGTTGCGCGTAAAGCTGTGTCTTCTGCCGCTCGGTGGGCGCTGGTAAGGCAACCAGGCGAAACACGCGGGGGCTTACACGCTCCAGAATGCGTTTGATGATGCCGCCTTTGCCGGCCGCATCGCGGCCCTCGAAAATTATGACAATCCGCGCTCCGGTCTTCTTCACCCACTCCTGCAGCTTCACCAGTTCGACCTGCAGCTTGAAAAGTTCGGCCTCGTATTCCTTGTTCTTCAGCTTTGGCTTTTCGGCTGTGCTGCTCCTGCTCTGATCAGTCTTCTCAGTTGTCTTTTGGCGTTGCCTGCTGCTGTTGTTCTTCGATTTGTCGCTCATGGCTGGCTCTTTTCTCTACGAACGAAGTAAAAATACGCTGCGACGCTTACAAAATTGACCAGCACGGCAATGACATTCCAAATGACTACAGGCCGTGAACCAATCAATAGACCGTAGTAGACCCAAAGGATCTGAAAGGCACCCATGATGGCTGCCATTCTTGGGTTCATGCCCGCGCTTGACCGGCGCCGGAGCATCGCGATTAAGTCAGGCAGGGCGGCAAATGTCGTTCCAAATCCGGCGACAAGGCCGAGCAGCTCTGACCGCATAAAGCTGGGAAAGAGCAAACTCCGTGTGTCATGAGGAACAAGGTCTTGGGTTTCAGGACCAAGCCACTTCCAGCCACCGAAGATGACTAGGCATGGGAGAAGAGCAACCAGAACCGCTTTGTCGGGCCGATTCATATATGCCTCACGACGTGCCAATGGCTCTCGGCTTTGGCTACTGCGAGGCTTGCGACGACGCGACCTCCGTGTTGGCCGGCGGCCACGTGTCATAGGTTGCTCTCCATGTTGCGTCCGGGTTATACAACTCCATCTTCTCGACGATTTTCAAGGAGTCAGCTCCCAAATCCTTCTGGTAGACGATCCCATCGTTGCTAACGATGAAGGTCTTGACGCCGGAGACTCGGTACTCGGCCGGAACGGCGACGAGCGCAAACCCGCCGATCATGATTCCCTCGATCACGTAGTCCAGCTTGCCCATAGGCGCGGCCGGGCCCTGACCTTTCAGGATCTTGAAGTAGTAGCCGTGAAATCCGCCCTTGCCAATGGAATAGCCTTCCTCCAGCGCTTTCGCCACCGTGTCTCCGATCGGCCCGCCAGAGGTTCCATCCGCATTCTGCCAATACAATCCGTCCTGTTTGCCTGGAGTGCTGAAGATCTTCTGCGCATACTGGTTCACGCCGGAGTCATCGTGGACCGTCAAGGAGTACTCTTCCTGCGCTTCCACATAGCCTCGGCACACCGTGATCGCATCCAGTTCGTTGGCACCAATACGGCGATAGAGAATGTCCCGCCGGCCAATCTTGGTGTCGAAATACCACTTGCCGCTTACCTTGACCAGTGGAACTGGGAACGGCCATTGCTCTTCACCCACGATGATGGTCGCCCGGTTAGGCTTGGCCGGATCAGTCGAGATGGAGTGACTGGCCTTGGCCTCCTGGGCAAACTCGATGGCGTTATCTTTGGCCTGCACCTGGTCGCCACCGGAGATGAAGTCCTCACCGTCTGGGCCGAAGATGGCCATTAACTTAGTTACGTCATAATCCGCTGCCGCTGCGATCACAGCGTCGCCGGCTAGCTGCGGAGTGTCGAACGCCATCCCCTTCGGAATGGCCGGTGCAGTTGGCTGCGCTTGCTGCGCCTTCGGGACGGTCTGCGCAGCTGGTTGCGATTGCCCCATCAGCGGCGAGACGCATACCGCGGCGAACAGGACGACGATCAGAGCAATCAGCAAGCCGGAGCTAAGTAATCTTGTTCTCATTTTCGTTCTCCTCATGATTTGCCTTGCCTATCTCCGACGGCCGCCACCACCACCGCGCCGTCCGCCACCACCGCTGAAACCACCGCCGCCGCGTGAGCCTCCAAAACTAGAAGAGCCGCGCGACTGGCTGGCACGGGCATCTCTTCCACTCATGCCACTGCCGCCGAATGCGCTTCGATTTCCCCCGCTGGGACTATTCGGGACTCGCTGGTTGCCTACGCGATCACCGCCTCCGCGGCCTCCACCAAAATTGCCGCCGCCGGTGCGGTTCGACACGTCTCGCGTCCCAGCCGACGCCCCGCCGCGATTGCCGGCACCACCGACGCCACCCACGCCACCGGCACCGCCCACACCACCGCGGCCGCCCGCACCACCAACGCCGCCGGCGCCACCCACTCCACCGGCACCGCCCACTCCACCGGCACCGCCCACACCACCACGACCGCCCGCACCGCCCACGCCGCCGGCACCACCCACTCCACCCGGGTTGCGGTTGCCGAAGTTGCTGCCCTGCCGGCCGATGTTTTGCCTGGCATTGGTCTGGCGATTCGCCAAGGAATCGCCGCGAGTCGTTCCGCCGTACTTATTCGCGAGCGAGCGATCGGAGTAGGGCGCGCCGCCGCGATGCTGCGGGTTGTGCTGCCAATTGCTTCTGCCATTGGCCGGCAACTGGCCGGCTCGGTTGCCATTGCCTCGATTGCCGTTACCGACATTCTGCCGGTTGAAGTTGCCGTTCGAGTTTCGAACGAAATTATTGTTGTTGTTGATGTTGATGTTGTTGTTGCCGCCGCCCCATCCGCAACCGCAGCACCAACCGCCTCCGCCCCAGAAGGCTCCCATCGCAACGCCAACGCCAAATGAGATCGCCATCCCCGCCGCGTAGTATCCGGGAGGAGGATATGCGATGGGCGGATATGCATAGACAGGGGCAGCGCCGTAGACGACGGTCGGGTTGTAGCTGGGCACGTAGACGACCTCAGGGTTGGCCTGCTCGATGACGATCACCTGCTTGCTCTCAACCGTCTTTACTTCCACCGTCTGCTGTTCGGTTGATTTCAGGTTGCCGTTACTCTGGGCTTTTTGCCGCATCCGTTGCACGGCGGCCATGACGTCATCCTGCTGCGCGAGGAATGCATTCCCCAAGTCCGTCGTCCACTTGATGTTCTCCGACAGCAGTTTCACAAGCTCAGGCAACCCAGCCAGCGACTGAATGCTCGGGTCCCAATCCTGCTTCTCCACCGCTGCCGCCAGAGCTTTTCCGGTCACGTTCTTGTTCTGGTCCAGCCACTGCTTTAGCTGGATGACTTCGAGCGGATACGTGGAAGCAATCAGGGTCTGGCTGAGCATCGGATCGGGATAGAGCGCGATCGGGGCCACCAGCGAATCGAGCTGATCCAACGAAAGCTTCGCGGCGGATTGATTCGCACCAGTTGCTTGCGGTGTGGTGCTGGGTGACTGCTGCACTTCGCTAGCCGAGATCACGGTGCCGGGCGCGATCGCCCCGATACAGATGACAGCGACAATCTCGCGAAGCAATTGAAGCGGATGAGCAATCAGAATCGCTATGGAGCTCATGGGAATGATTCCTTCTTGTGTCGAATCACAGCGCACGGCGGGCGAGTCAGTCCCGGCATGTACAAGGCTTTTTTACGTCGGCTGGCAGAGAGGGACAACTAGGGAAATCCCTAGTTACTTGGTGGGAGGGATGAAGGACTGTCCGCAAAGCGCTGCGTTGATTGCCGGGATCAGATCTGTCCTCATATGGGCCTTTACGACATAGCCGAGTGCCCCTTCGGCCACGCAGGCATCGACAAACTCATCGCCGGCATGAATCGTGAGGAAAACAAGTCTTGCTGCCGAGCCCTGCTTGCGAAGTTCACGGGCAGCTTCTATCCCGCTCAGCCCCGGCATGGAAATGTCAGCGACAATCACATCCGGACTTAGACGCATCGCTTCGGAAACCATCTCCCGCCCGGTGCGAGCAGCACCGACTACATCGAACATAGATTGCACCAGGTTTTGAACCCGCTCCAGCACAGCTTGATGATCATCCGCCAAAAGAATGCGTGCACGATTCATGCGTCCTTCCCGCCCATCCATTTCGAACACGGTTGGATGTTAGGTTATGAACGCACGCGCAACAACTGGGGAAATCCCTAGTGCACAAGAGTGCCGACGAAACTCAGATATCGATCATGCATATTGGATCAATGTGAAGCCTGACGTTAAACGAAATATGGCGGTCTGATCACCACGAATCGCTAGACACTATAGGTACTTCAGCAAGGAGTTCGAATGGGCCGCCTTCACCTTGCGGAACCA
>JASHXK010000527.1 GCA_030043575.1 Terriglobales bacterium | reverse complement strand
TGAATCCCGGAGCGGCTGAGCCGTTGATCTCCGCCGAGCGAAACAGGTTGTAGTGGCTGATCACCTGCGGGGACGTCGACTCGCTGATGTTCACCACGTTGTCGAGCGAGACCATCTGGTTGTTGTCGGCGCGAACGTAGAACTCGCGAATATCGCGTGGCTGGCGGCGGAAGTTCTGGTCGGCCTGCACGTACACGCGGTAGGCGCGATTGTTGAAATCGAAGTCGTTGACATACGCCGAGCCCAGGTAGACCTGCAGCGTATCGGTGATCTGCTGGATGGGCACTTGCAGGCTGCGCGCCTTGGCGCGATCGATGTTGACCACGAACTGCGGATCGTTGGCGGTGAAGGAGCTGAACAGGCCGCTCAAGTCCTTGCGCGAGTTTCCATCGCGCACCAGATTCTGCGTGACGTTGAAAAGCTCCTGGACCGTGTTGCCGCCTTCGTCCTGCACCTCAAAGGTGAAGCCGCCGAAGGCGCTGATGCCGGAGATCGCCGGCGGCAGGAAGGGGAACGCCTGCACTTCCGTGAGTTGGCTTAAAGGGCCGCGCAAGCGGTTGACAACCGCTGCTGCTGACTCATCCTTGCCCTTGCGCTTGGCGGCATTGGCCAGATTCAGGAAGATCATGCCTTTGTTGGCGCCGCTGCCGCTGAAGCTGAAGCCAACAACGCTGAAGGCCCCGGTGATGTCCTTCTCCTGCGCGCACACTGCTTCCACCTGACGCATGGCCTGCGAGGTGTACTCCACCGAGGCTCCCTGCGGCGCCTGCACCGTGATCATGAACCAGCCCTGGTCTTCGTCGGGAACAAAGCCGGTCGGCACCATCTTGTAGACCACATAGGTTGCGGCCAGGCCAGCGAAGAAGATTGCCAGGATCACATAGCGGAAGTTCAGCGCCTTCTTGGCGCTGTAAACGTAATACGCGGTCGTCCGATGAATCACGTGCTCGACCGCGCGGAAGAAGATGTTTCTCGACTCTTTTTCTCCATGCAGGACGAGTGCGGAGAGCGATGGCGTGAAGGTCAGCGAGTTGAAGGCGGAGATCGCGATCGAGAAAGCTATGGTCAAGGAGAACTGTTTGTAGAGCAGTCCCGTCGTTCCCGGAAAGAATGCCACCGGAACAAACACCGCAACCAGTACCAGAGATGTCGCCACGACAGCGCCAGTCACTTCGCCCATTGCTTTGGAGGCGGCAGCGTGCGAGTCGCTATGCTCCTCGCCCATGTGGCGCTTGATGTTCTCGATCACCACGATGGCGTCGTCGACGACCAGTCCGGTAGCCAGCACGATGCCGAACAGCGTCAGCGTGTTGATGGAGAAATCCAGCAGCCGGATAAACGCAAACGTTCCCACCAGCGACACGGGAATGGCGACGGCGGGAATCAAAGTGCTGCGCCAGTCCTGCAGGAAGAGCAGCATGACCAGCATGACGAAGACGATGGCCTCAGCCAGCGTTTTGAGCACTTCGCGAATGGACTCGCCAACGAAGGTCGTGGTATCGAAGGCGACGGCGTAGTGCAGCCCGGGCGGGAAGCGCTTCGCGAGCCGCGCCAGCTCTTCGCGCACGGCGTGATCTACGTCCAGTGCATTGGCAGTGGGCAACTGGCTGACGCCGATTCCGATGCCGTTGTAGCCGTTATAGCGAAGCTTGCCGCTGTAGTCCTCCGCGCCAAGTTCAGCATGGCCGACATCGGCGAGCCGCACCAGCGCGCCATTGCTGCCCGGCTTGAGAATGATGTTGTTGAACTGCTCGGCCTCGACCAGGCGTCCGATCGCACGCACGCTGATCTGGTACATCTGGTTGGTCGATGTCGGTTCGGCGCCCACCTGGCCGGAAGCGATCTGGACATTCTGCTGTTGCAGCGCGTCGACCACGTCGGATGCGGTCAGGCCACGCGCCGCCAGCCGCGCCGGATCCAACCAAAGGCGCATCGAGTACTTACGCTCGCCGAAGATCTGCGCATCGGCCACGCCGGGAATGCGTTTGATCGCGTCTTTGACGTAGATATCGATGTAATTGCTGATGAACTCTTCGTTGTAGCGATTGTTGTCGCTGTAGAAACCGGCTGCCAGGACAAATGACGTCGACACCTTGTTGATGGTGACGCCGGTATTCTTCACCGCGTCGGGCAGGCGGCCCATCACGCCCTGAACGCGGTTCTGCACATCGACGGCAGCGAGATCGAGCGGACGCGTCAGCTCAAAGGTGATGTTGATATTACTGCTACCGTCGTTGCCGCTGCTGGAAGTCATGTAGCGCATGCCTTCCACGCCGTTAATCGCCTGCTCCAGAATGGTGGTGACGGAGGATTCGACGGCTACAGCGTTGGCCCCGGTGTAAAAAGCGCTGACGGCCACCTGCGGCGGAGCCAGGTCAGGAAATTGTGCGACCGGCAGGAATGGGATGCAGACCGCGCCCGCGATCACGATGAACAGCGAGGTGACGGTGGAGAAGACCGGGCGCTTGATGAAGAAATCGGAAAACAAAACGAAATCCTTGGAACGCCTACCTCTGTAAGCTTTGTATCAGAGCACGGCTTTAGCCGCGCCGATTGGACTCAATTTCGCGACCGGTCATCGTATCGCGGTCCAGGTTCCAGGCCCGAGTTGCGGCATGGTCACCGTCCCGCGCATCGTGTTGGCATTCTCCACCGTGCCCTTAAAGAGCACATCTCCGCTGCCGTTGGAGCTTTCGAAACTAATCGTTAATGCGACGGCTGTGCCGTCAAGCGTTCCTTTGATCGGCCTTCCCGCACTCTTCAAGCTGCCCGAAATAGCTGTCCCACTCTGTTTCAGACTTATGTCTCCGAAGTTCAGTGCGGTTATTCCCCGCGACGGGAACGCCAAGATTAAATGCCATGAGCCGGTAAGGTCGACCGCAGCTGCGGCACTCGGAGGACGGCAGATTGAGCTGAAAAGCAGAAATGAGACGACAACAGCTGTGATCAATCCGACTCTTCGCATAGTCCCATGCTCCAACGGATGTTTTACCAACGTGAGCAACGGCCTTACTGCTCAATCCGCACTGGCATCCCATCAGCGAGGTTCTGGCCACCGGCGACGACCACCTGGTCGCCTGACTTCAGGCCGCTAAGCACCGCATAATCATTGCCGGTAATCTCGCCCAACTCCAGCGGCACCTGACGCGCCACCGTCTTGCCGTTGTCCTGCTGGGTCACGAAGGCGAAGAACTGTCCGCTGACGCGGGTTACCGCGATCACCGGTATCGTGATGCCGGAGTGCGTGCTCCAGACGATGCGGGCGCGCACCAGTTGCATCGCACGCAGCACATCCGCCGCCTGATCGGCCGGCGCCTTCACCAGCACCGACTGCGTTCCGGTATCGATTTGCGGCGAGATGAAATAAACGCTGGTCTTGAGCAAGACCTTCCCCGCCTGATCCACAACTTCTACCGGCGTGCCGATCTTTACGTCATGCGCGTGCTCGGAAGGAACCGGGATGTAGACCTCCAAACCGCTGCGCTCGTCGATCGTGGTCAGGGGCGTGGTGTTGGTGACGCGATCGCCGACGTGCACCGGCACATCGCCCACAATGCCGTCGGTCGGTGCGAAGACGCTGTAGTACTTCAACTGCACCTTCGACTGGTCGATCTGCGCGTCGAGTGCCTTCACATCATTGAGCGCGCCATCGTAGTTCGACTGCGCCTGTTGCAGCTCCTGCTGGCTCATCACGCCGCTGGCGGCCAGCGCCTTGACGCGCTCGTACTGCGACTTGGCCCAAGCCAACGCCGCTTCCTTGGAGCGCTTCTGCGAATCGTAGTTGGAGACCATCGCCTGCTGCATGCGTGGATCGATCTCCATCAGCGTGTCGCCTTTCCTGACCATCTGCCCCGAATGCACGCGGATGCCGAAGATCCATCCCTCCACGTCGGACATGATGGTGGCGGAGTGGCGCGACTTGATGGTGGCAACGTATTCCGAGGCATCGCCGATCGACTGGTCCTTCACGGCCTGGACCTTGACCGGCATGGCCGGCGGACCCTGCTGCGTGTCCGCACTGGTGCGGCTGCAGCCGATCAGGCCGAACGCTACTATCAGCATGCACACGATCAGCAAGCTAAACTTCAACGAATTGGCGCGTGCGATTTCTCGCGGCGCCCTGCGATGACTCATAAGAATTCCGCTTCGGCTGGGAAAGCCAGCAGATGCAACGGCCCCGATGTCGATGGATCATTCTAACCCGAACGGCCAGTTTGCGGCGGGTCAGGTGCGGGAGGATG
>JASHXK010000526.1 GCA_030043575.1 Terriglobales bacterium | reverse complement strand
TTACAACAGCTACACCAGACGGCGGCGACAGATGCCACGCAGGCACATGATGACCTGCAAGCCGTGGCGCTAAAGAATGTTACTGCGGAAGACGTTAAGAACGCTGCTGCTATAAATACCGCGATCAGAAATGCGATGGCGGCTGGGGACGTTCACAAAGTTGTCGTCTACTTGACGGCGATGGGCCACCCTCCAGCGGACAATAGCGCGGCGAGTGTGATGGCCGCATTACAACTGGTGGCGGATGATGTCATCCAACATCCTGAATTGAAACAAAAGCAGGTTCAGGCGGCGCGCAGCGCCGAATTGATTCCATAGACAGACGGCCAATACGAAGGAGACGGCGAGATGGCATCCAACAGTGCACTGGTTGACGGAACGCAGACTCTTGCGGAGCAGCAAAACGCACTTAATTTCCTGGAACAGGAAAAGTTCTCCAAGGTTGTGTCTTACGTCGAGAGCTCAGACGCCACGACAAAGAATAACGAAGCCACCCTGGAAATCGTGCCGTTTGGGCAGCAACAGCCTGGACCATTGACGCTTCAAGTTGGAGATGCCAGCACTCCTAAGAAGCCGACGGAAGCCTTTCGAGGAACCGTGTTTGTTGAGAGCGCCGAGAAATTCGTGATCGGCTCCCGCTAACAGGATCTCACGACTTCTTGACCCAGATAGTCCGGTGGCACAACGCTAGGGGAGCGCATGTATGCGATCGGCGGCAAGACTACTCGCAGTTCGGCGCAGGGCGGAGGTGCGACCAAAGGACGCTTGGGACAAGGCCGCGGTGCTCTCCAGCTTTCTATCGAGTGTCGTAATTGCCCTAGTCGGCATAGCAGTCTCTTATTGGGCCCACAAAACGCAACTCGAGACGAATATAGCTATCCAACAAGCCCAGGAAAGAGTTACCAGATATACGTCCGACCGTGACGCGCGCCTACAACAGGGCAGGTTTACGACCGACTTATTGACGCACCTCCTGAGCAGCGATCCGGCACATCGTCGAATCGCAGTCATAGTGCTACGCAAAGTTGTCGATGATCAAAGGATGGCGGATAGCATACTTGCCGTTCTGGCCCGGGGCGATATTGATCCTGACGTAAGGACCGCCGCTTTCGATCAACTTCAACATACGTTGGTAGATGGAGCGCAGACCCTGTCTGAACAACAAAACGCACTCAATTTCCTGGAGCAGCGAGGATTCTTGAAGGTAGTGTCTTACGCCAAGAGCTCAGACAGCACAAAGAACAACGAAGCCAGGCTGGAGGCCGTGCCGTTTGGGCAGCAGCCTGGGCCATTGACGCTTCAGGTTGGAGATGTCAGCACTCCTAAGAAGCCGACGGAAGCGTTTCGAGGGACCGTGTTTGTTGAGAGCGCCGAGAAATTCGTGATCGGCTCCCGCTAACAGGCGGCGAGCGGTCCGAACCTGGTCCTGCCGTTTGACCGTCCCGCGGCCCTCTCATAAACTTAAGACAGACGTGACCCCGGGAACATTTGGCGCTTTGCTCAGAACGATGGCCGAGGCACGTACTCTCCGTGTTTGCCGAAGCAATGAGACCAACTCCGGTGCATGCTTTCCGGCAACCGCATTAAGTTTCTGAAGGCACTTCCTTGACGACCGAAACAACCGCGAAAGAAGTCGATTCCACCGAACCCACCAATCCCTGCCAGCGCGAGATCGTGGTAGAAATTCCCGCTGACGTTGTCAAAACCGAGACCGACAATCTGGTCAACCGCTATCAGAAACTGGCGCGCATCCCCGGCTTCCGCAAGGGCAAAGTGCCGGCTTCGATTGTGCGGCAGCGGTTTGCCAAAGACATCGAGGGCGATGTGGTGGAAGCTCTGGTGCCACGCTATTTCCGCGAAGAGGCGAAGAAGCAGAATCTGGCGCCGGTGTCGCAGCCGCGGGTTACGGATCTTCACATCCACGATGGCGAGCCGCTGCGGTTTAAAGCATCGTTCGAGATTTTGCCGGAGTTCAAGCTCGCTCCTTACGACGACATTCGCGTCAGCACAATCGACACGACTGTTACCGAGGAAGACGTCGAGACCGCAGTCAACAATCTTCGCCAGCAACACGCGACGTACAGCGCGGTTGAGGAAGATCGGGCATTGGCCGACGGCGATTTTGCGGTAGTCAGCTTTAAGGGCACGCCGAAGGAAGGCGAGGCCGACGCCAAGCCTGAAGCCGGCGCCACGGAGTCGAAGCCAGTCGAGGTCGATGAGATCATGGTCGAGATCGGTGGCCAGAATACGATTCCCGAGTTCACCGAAAACCTGCGCGGGGCGAAAACAGGCGAGACGCGCACCTTCGAAGTGAAGTATGCCGACGATTTCTCCGACAAGCGCCTGGCCGGCAAGTCGATGACTTACGAGGTGAGTGTAAAAGGTATTAAGACGAAGAGCGTCCCCGAGCTCACGGACGACTTCGCCAAGGAACTGGGAGCGGAGTTGAATACGGTCGACGATTTGCGCAGTCGCTTGCGGGAGAACATGAAGGCCGAGAAGGAGCACGAAGCGGCGCATCAGGGCAAGGACAAGCTGATCGAAGAACTGGTGAAGCGCAACGACTTCCCTGTTCCGGAAGCGATGCTGAACGATCAGATCGATCTGCGGCTGGAACGCGGCCTGCGAGCCCTGGCGGCGCAGGGCCTGCGTACCGAAGATATGAAGCGCATGGACCTGGGCCGGCTGCGCGCCGGGCAGCGGGAAGCCGCTTTGCGCGAGGTGAAGGCTTCACTAATCCTGGAGCAGATTGCTGACGAAGAAAAAATAGAGGTCAGCGACGAAGAGTTCGACCACGAACTGCAGGCGCTGGCTGCACAGACGAAGCAGACGGTGGAGCAGGTGCGCGCGCGTTTGACGCAGGATGGGGGGCTGGATAGAATTCGGCATCGCCTCCGCAATGAAAAGACCCTAGATTCTCTTTACCGCAGGTCCGCATAGGGCGGCCTGTATTCCACTTTCCCTTCGACCCTCCGGGAACTGGTGCGTCCGGGAAAGTTGAGGCGTTCTAGCAGGCGTGAGCGAGCTTGTTGCGAGCGGAAGCCTGCTGCCGAAATCCTGAGCGTAGCGAGGGACCTAGGCAACCACCAAGAAAAAGGAGCTCGAAACAATGCTTGTGCCCATGGTGATTGAGCAAACCAGCCGGGGCGAGCGGGCCTACGATATTTACTCCCGCCTGTTACGGGACAATATTATTTTCCTTGGCACTCCTATCGACGACAACGTTGCCAATCTGATCATCGCGCAGATGCTGTTTCTGGAAGCGGAAGATCCGGAGAAGGACATCTCGCTCTACATCAATTCGCCGGGCGGTTCGATTACGGCAGGCATGGCGATCTATGACACCATGCAGTTCATCCGGCCCGATGTGACGACCATTTGCATCGGCCAGGCAGCGAGTATGGCTGCCACGCTACTTTCCGGCGGAGCGCCCAAGAAACGCTTTGCGCTGCCGACCTCGCGCATTCTGATCCACCAGCCGCTGATGTCCGGCCTTTCCGGTCAGGCTACCGACATCGACATCCATGCGCGCGAGATCCTGCGCATGCGCGAGATCACCAATCAGCTGCTTTCCAAGCACAGCGGCCAGCCGCTGGAGAAGGTAGAGCGCGACGTGGAACGCGATTTCATCATGAACGCCTATCAGGCAAAGGAATACGGGATCGTTGACGATATTATCTTTAAGCACAAGTAAGAGAGGCTAAGGGTAACTAGGGTGGAAAAAATTCCGCAACTGCTTCGAAAGTGGTATCTAGAATTGCACCAAGGGAGCGTTGCGGAACGCAAAACTGTGGTTCAATAGATTCCACAGTGCCAGGGGCCAAGGACTTTAGGGAAGATTGCTGGTGGCCGACAACAGCCGCTTTCCAATGGGGCGAACGCCGCCCCTCCCGGATTTGAGCCGCCGGGGAAAGCAACGGGGACAAAACTCACTTTGCTGGCGTGCGCTGTAAAGGAGTTTTTGTGAGGACAAGGACCGGTTCCGAAGAAGTGCTGCGCTGCTCGTTCTGCCACAAGTCGCAAGATGCTGTCGCCAAGCTGATTTCGTCTCCTACCGATTACCCACGCGCCTACATCTGTGATGAATGTGTTGCCGTCTGCAACTCGATTCTTGAAGACGATCGTTCTGAAGCGCAACCGAACTCGACGCCCAGCCAGCTTCCCAAACCGGCCGAGGTCAAAGCATTTCTTGACGAGTACGTCATCGGCCAGCAGCAGACCAAGAAGAAGCTGGCGGTCGCGGTTTACAACCACTACAAGCGCGTTTACATGAACCGGCAGCGCGGGACGGACGTTGAACTGGCCAAGTCGAATATCATGCTGATCGGTCCAACCGGCACCGGCAAAACCCTGCTGGCGCAGACGCTGGCAAAGATGCTCGACGTGCCATTCGCGATCGTCGACGCAACCACGCTTACGGAAGCAGGTTACGTCGGCGAGGACGTCGAGAACATCATCCTTAAGCTTCTACAGGCCGCTGATGGCGACGTGGCGCGCGCGCAGACCGGCATCATCTACATCGATGAAGTGGACAAGATCGGCCGCAAAGACGAGAACCCTTCGATTACACGCGATGTCTCGGGCGAGGGAGTGCAGCAGGCGCTGCTGAAGATTCTCGAAGGCACCGTCGCCAATGTTCCCCCGCAGGGCGGACGCAAGCATCCCCATCAGGAATTCACGCCGGTCGACACCACGAATATCCTCTTCATCTGCGGCGGCGCGTTCGTTGGCTTGGAGCGCACCATCGCGCGCCGGCTGGGCAAGCGCTCGATGGGCTTCCGCACCGACGCGGCCAAGGAAGCGGCCTTCACCGAGAGCAACAAG